>DAOVUK010000237.1 GCA_030632625.1 Gammaproteobacteria bacterium | reverse complement strand
TGAAGATTGTAGTGAATGCAGGGCATCAGTCACAGTAAAAAATGAACCAAAAATAAGGAGTTTATCAATAGCGTTCAACATAAGTTTATCTGCATTAAAATTCTGATAGGCCTGTTCAAAATTTGAAAAACATTGAGTTTTTCGGCTCACTCCATCTACTAAGGGTATATTATTGATTAAAAGTACCTCTATCTCTTCAGCAGGCATGGATCTTGGTGTATCCAGGTCGATAATTCGCCAGCTATCCACTATGGGCGCAAGCACCGAAAGAACCTCCAGGACCTCTTTATCTTTTAACATGCCCACGATGACATGTAACTTACCAACGCCTAACTGTTCTATTGAATGCCTTAGTATCCGGGCTGCCTGCACATTGTGAGCAACATCAAGAATAATAAATGGCTCTGTAGAGAAAATCTGAAAACGTCCGGACAATTGAACATTGTGTAAGCCGCGTTTAATTTCTGCCTGAGTGACCGGACAGGATTTTTTTAACAACTCAAGTACCATTAAAACATTGGCTGCATTTTTTAACTGTACAGCACCTTGCAAATTGGGTAATGGCAAATTATACCGGGAGAATAATTCATTCTTTTGATCATCTGAAGTTAGCCAGTCCCATTGCTGCAATCTTGATTCATAGTGGTAATCCACTGAATATTGATAAAAAGTCAGTTGTTGCTGTTCAACTATATCAAGAATGCTTTGCGGGCAATCATTATCACCAAAAATAGCTGGTTTGTTTTTTCGGTAGATACCTGCCTTTTCAATACCGATAGTATCTCGATCAGAGCCAAGCCACTGCTGATGATCAATATCCACAGTGGTCACCAGAGCAACATCCGCATCCAGTACATTCACCGCATCAAGGCGTCCACCCAGACCCACTTCAAGAATCACAATTTCACAGGACTGCCGATAAAAAATATCAATTGCCGCCAGTGTGCCAAATTCAAAATAGGTGAGTGACAGCTCACCTCTTGCCTGATCAATGCGTGCAAATGAATCACACAGAAGATCATCGGCTACTGGCTCCTGTACAATTTTTATGCGTTCATTATAACGCAGCAGATGAGGTGAGGTATAACTGCCCACGCGATAACCGGCTTCGGTAAAAATAGCTTCAAGCATGGCCACAGTGGAGCCTTTACCATTGGTTCCTGCAACTGTGATAAGCGTATAAGGCAGGCTGAAGTGTAATTCTTCAGGCAGCCTTGAGCCAGACAAAATTGAGTCAGACAGAATGGAGTCAGACAGCTCTGGCGGCAGCAACTTGTGAAGCACCTGTTTAACTCTGTCTAATCCTAAATCAATCTCAGAGGGGTGCAGAGTTTCCTGCCATTCAAGCCAGTCCTGAAGCGTTTTAGGCATAAAGGCTTTTCGGCATAATTTTCGGCATAATTCTCGGCATAAAAAACAGAGTTAAAATTGCAACGAGCAAATCTAAGCCCGCTTATTCATTAACATAGAAAGCAGGTTAACTAATTTATCACCCATTTCCAGGCGTGAAACGATCATATCAATGGCACCGTGTTCAAGCAGAAACTCACTTCGCTGAAAACCCTCAGGTAATTTTTCCCGAACTGTCTGTTCAATAACACGGGGGCCGGCAAAACCAATCAGAGCATTGGGTTCTGCCATATTGATATCACCCAGGGTAGCAAAACTGGCTGACACACCACCCATTGTCGGATCAGTCATAACAGAAATAAAGGGCAGTCCCCTTCTACGCATTTTACCCAATGCGGCACTGGTTTTTGCCATTTGCATCAGGGAAAATAATGCTTCCTGCATTCTGGCACCGCCACTGGCAGAAAAACAGACAAATGGTAAGTCTTTGTCCAGGCAATGGTTAACTGCTCTGACAAATTTTTCACCGACAACAGCACCCATTGAACCGCCCATAAAACGAAATTCAAAAGCAGCAACCACTAAAGGAAAATCATTAATTTTTCCTTCCATAGTGATTAATGCATCTTTTTCACCGGTTGCTTTTTGAGAGGCAGTAATACGATCTTTATATTTTTTGGAATCTTTAAATTTCAGCTCATCAACAGGCTCCAGATTCTCTGAAAGTTCTATTGCTGTGCCTTCATCAAAAAGGTTTTCAAGACGTTTTCTTGGCCTGATCCGCATGTGATGATCACATTTGGGACAAACTTCCTGATTACGTTCAAGTTCCACTCGATATAAAACAGCACTACAGGCGGGACATTTATCCCATAGGCCTTCCGGTACTGCTTTTTTTGATGCCCCATCAGTACTAATCGATGGTAATAAGCGTGTAAACCAATTCATAATTGTTTCTCTGTTTTGTTATATGTCCATCCATAACAGATGAGTTTTATACCCGTGATACTTGGAAATACAGCGAGGCATTTTGACTTAGAGCCGATTGAGTGTATAAGTACTACATGATTGAGGCTTTAAGTTAAAATAACGAAGTCTGCATTTTCAAGTATCATGGGTATATGCATCCAGTGCACTGCGCATAGATAATAATACCTGACTGATTTCTTTAATGATTTTTTCATTACCCTCGGCATTACTATAGGCATGCGCATTATGTTCGACCAGACTAACCAGGGCACTGCCGACAACTACGGCTTCTGCAACCCGGCCAATTGCGGCAGCTGTCTCAGCATTTTTAATACCAAAACCAACACCAACCGGCAAATCAGTCACTTCTTTAATAATTTCCAGACGCTGAGCAACTTCATCTGTATCCAGAGCTGAAGTTCCTGTTACGCCCTTAACAGCAACATAATATATAAAACCACTGGCATATTGGCAGATAAGCTTCATACGCTCTTTAGTGGTTGTCGGTGATAGCAGGAAGATGGGATCCAGATCAAATTTTCTTAAGGCAGGGATATAGCTTTGTGCTTCTTCAGGTGGAATATCGACGGTTAAAACACCATCCACTCCAGCCTGGTGTGCCGCCTCAGCAAAATTTTCATAGCCCAGCACTTCAATGGGATTAAGATAACCCATTAAAACCACTGGTGTTTCATTGTTTGTTTCACGAAAGCTTTTAATAATGTCTAACACATCAATCAGTGATGTGCCGTAAATTAAGGCTCTTTCACTGGCTTTTTGAATAACCGGACCATCTGCCATCGGGTCAGAGAACGGCACGCCTAATTCAATAATATCGGCACCGGATTTGACCATAGCATGCATCAAATCCAGAGTAATTTCAGGATTGGGATCACCGGCAGCAACATAGGGTACCAGTGCTTTTTTATTATTTTCTTTAAGCTGTGCAAAACAACTTTTTATACGACTCATTTTACTTAATTCTCTCTCAGCTCGTTCGTTATTAAAAAACAGGCGTTATCAGAAAAGAAACACCGGTGTTTTCTAAAATTCAATGCCATCAATGGTCGCCACAGTATGAATATCTTTATCACCACGACCTGATAAATTCATAATAATGATTTGCTCTTTATCCATAGTGGGTGCTAACTTTGTGACATAAGCAATTGCATGACTGGATTCTAATGCCGGCATAATACCTTCAGTCAGGGTTAAATCATGGAAACCTTTTAATGCTTCATCATCAGTCACTGAAACATAATTTGCCCGACCGATATCTTTTAACCATGAATGTTCAGGTCCGACGCCCGGATAATCCAGTCCTGCTGAAACTGAATGTGTCGGAATGATCTGTCCATGCCTGTCTTCCATTAAATAAGTGCGATTACCATGCAGAACACCCGGCTTGCCGGCACAAAGCGGGGCAGCATGCTCCCCGGTTTCCAGTCCATGTCCGGCAGCTTCAACACCGTACATGGAAACATCCATATCATCAACAAACGGGTAAAACAGCCCAATAGCATTTGAACCGCCGCCAATACAGGCCACCAGAGCATCAGGTAAACGCCCTTCATGCGCCATAATCTGTTGTTTTGCTTCACGTCCGATGACGGCCTGAAAATCTCTGACCATAGCGGGATATGGATGCGGACCGGCAGCAGTGCCGATAATGTAAAAGGTGTTATCAATATTAGTCACCCAGTCACGCATGGCTTCATTGAGGGCGTCTTTGAGTGTTCTTGAACCGGATTCAACAGAAACAACCCGGGCACCCAGTAATTTCATACGATAAACATTCAGTGACTGACGCTGAATATCTTCAGCTCCCATATAGACAACGCACTCGAGTCCTAAGCGTGCAGCTACGGTTGCTGTCGCCACACCGTGCTGCCCCGCACCCGTTTCGGCAATAATACGGGTTTTTCCCATACGTTTGGCCAGTAACATCTGACCAACGGTATTATTAACTTTATGAGCACCGGTATGATTTAAGTCTTCGCGTTTGAGATAAATTTTAGCGCCGCCCAATTCCCGACTCCAGCGTTCCGCAAAGTAGAGTGGTGATGGACGACCAACATAGTTGGCCAGATCACTATCAAGTTCAGCCAGAAATTCTGCATCCTGAAAATAATGGATATAGGCCTGTTTTAACTCGTTTAGCGGTTCCATTAAAGTTTCAGGAACAAATATACCGCCATATTGACCAAAATGCCCGCTTTCATCAGGCATGTCAGACAGTTTTTTCCCCGCCTGGTTATCTATTGTCATTAATATTACTACCGTTTATCTCTAAGGTTTTACAATAATTTTTTGGTAACTATTCAGCGTATTCATCTTTTACCTCATTTCGGCGTTATTTTCGTACTCAAATGGTCACATATTGATATATGCTCACATTCTCCGTGCGAAAATGCCTTGAACTGAGGCAAAATCTAAACACGCTGAATAGTTACATTTTTTGTTACTTTCATTTTTTGGCATTATTCATAAATTGAATAATTTTCTGTCTGTCTTTCCTGCCTTTGGATGCTTCAACACCACCACTGACATCAACGGCATAGGGTCTGACCACATTGATTGCCTGTGATACGTTGTCTGCAACCAGGCCGCCAGCAAGTATAACAGGCAGATTCAAATCATGAGGTACTTTATCCCAATTGAAGGTTTCACCCGTGCCTCCGGGAACACCTTTTTTATAGGTATCCAGAAGTAATCCCCGGGCACCGGCATATTCCTTTTGCACAGAATTCAAATCAAGCCCATCCTTCATCCGCACCGCCTTGATATAAGGTCGCTTAAATGAAGCACAAAACTCCGCTGATTCATTGCCGTGAAACTGAATAAGGTCAATAGCCGCCTGTTCTAAAACATTTTCAATTTCTTGCCGCTGCGCATTAACAAACAAAGCCACACTGGTGGTAAATGGCGTCAGACAGGCAAGCACATTCACAGCCTGCTCAATTGTTACATAGCGTGGACTGGGCGGATAAAAAACCAGACCAATGGCATCAGCACCTGAATCACAAGCCATTTTCGCATCTTCACGTGTGGTAATACCACAAATTTTAATCCGAGTCATTTTAAATTAACTTAGGCCTTTAAAGGTGAAATTATCCCATATTTTATTGTTTTTTCCTACATAATACATAACATTCTGACAAATGTTCCCTTATAATAAAAAGCATCCATATTTTAGTTGTTTTGCTTGCTTCCTGCTTATTTTCAGACATCATTTTAATGCTTATTACACAAAATATCTTCGTGCATTTCTGCCTTAATAGGGTTCTTCGCATTTTTGCGTACTTTTGTCGGTTTACGACCTTAGCGGTACTTAGAAATAGTGGTACTGTTCTTGTCGTTCGTGTTTGTTAAAGCCGGAATTGGGGCAGGTGTTGGTTTCACCTTGCCGGGGACGCTTCAAGGCCATCCCTGGCTCGCTCTTCCTCGGCGTCCTGCCTCGAAAAGCCCCTTGCAAGGCAAACAACACCTGACCACC
>DAOVUK010000346.1 GCA_030632625.1 Gammaproteobacteria bacterium | reverse complement strand
CTTGGTTTTCGCACATACAGTGTTCCCTTAGTGGGAACTTTTACGGCTATCAACCAACTCATGCTCCCCAGGTCTGATGCGTACTCCACAGACTTAAAATCCCGTCAGCCCGACGGTATGGAAAAAGTATAATCTATTTCGTACAGAATTCAATGGATATTAAAAATATTTTTATGGGGCTGATCCCCGACATGAATGACGGGGTATTTCGCTTCATTTTTTAAGAGCTTTTTGGATAAAAAAATATGCTGATAAGCAGATGAGCCACTATCGTTGTTTTTGTTGTCAGCCTGTATGCTGCTGTCAGAGTCTTTCATAAGCGAGTTATATTATCTTGCTCTAAAGGGATATACCCATTATCTTTGGAAATACAGCGGGTATAGTATAAACAGAAAATTCAATAATTGAAGATCTTTTATTCGAAGTTGCCTTGTGGATGAAAATAGTACGCACGTCTTTCTTGACAATTATTTCGAATATGTGAAAATTATAATGTTAGTAGTAGTTAATGGAATGAAAATTATATGAAAAAAGAACGAAAGACAGATTCTAAGGTAAAAAAAGGCGTCTATCATGCGCCCTGGGAAAAGAGTTTTGATCTGATCCTCACACCTTTTGAAGAATTTATCCACCGCCAGACTACCAGTGGCTTGCTGTTGATGGCAATGGCGGTTTTAGCGCTGGTGCTGGCGAACGGGCCGCTGGCTTCTGAGTATGAACACATTATACATACTTATGTCAGTATTGGAGTGGGTGACTGGGCTTTGAAAATGACCCTGCACCACTGGATAAATGATGCTCTGATGGCACTCTTTTTCTTCGTCGTCGGCCTGGAACTCAAACGAGAACTACTGGTGGGTGAGCTGGCCAATTTGCGTAATGCAACATTGCCGATCGCCGCGGCAATTGGCGGTATGTTAGTACCTGCACTGATTTATTTTATGATTAATCCGGATGGTGATGCGGCATTGGGCTGGGGGATTCCCATGGCTACTGATATTGCCTTTGCCATTGGTGCTTTGGCTTTGCTGGCCAGTCGGGTGCCCAAGACGCTGATCACTTTTTTGGTGGCTCTTGCCATTGTCGATGATTTGGGTGCAGTGATGGTGATTGCCGTGTTCTACACTGACACAATTGCACTGATTCCCCTGGCAATAGCCGGTGCTCTGTTTGCTTTGCTGATGTTGTTCAATGTCAGCGGCATACGTAAAACCACACCTTATTTTATTGTCGCGGTGCTGCTGTGGTATGCCTTGCTGCAATCCGGTGTACATGCCACTTTGGCGGGAATTCTTGGCGCTATGTCTATACCGGCTACGCCGAAATATAATCCGGAACGCTTCAGTGAACATGTCAGGGAGTTGATGCAGCGTTTTGAAGCCAGCCACCAGCCTGGAAAAAGCATTATGACCAATGATGCCTTGCGCGCCGTAGTTCAGACCCTGGAAAATGGTGTTCATAGTGTTGAGGCACCATTGCAGCGACTGGAACATGTCTGGCACATGCCGGTGGCTTATCTGGTGATCCCGATTTTTGCTCTGGCTAATGCCGGCATCGCTCTGGATTTTGGCACACTGGGCGAAACCTTTGCTCATCCAGTGATGATCGGCGTGTCTCTGGGGCTGGTTTTGGGTAAGTTTATCGGTATCACCGGTTTTAGCTGGCTGGTACTGAAACTGGGTGTGGCAGAATTGCCCAAGGATACCCGCTTTACCCAGATTGCGGGCGTGTCCCTGCTGGCGGGAATTGGTTTCACCATGTCCATCTTTGTTGCCCAGCTGGGTTTTTCTGAACGTGATGATTTACTCTTAATGGCAAAAACAGGCATTCTTGCTGCCTCCCTGCTAGCCGGAATTGCTGGTTTTATCTGGCTCTACCTGGTCAGTGAACCTGTTGCCAGTACTGATTAAATCTGGTACTCATGCCATGTCTCTACGGGCACGTAACGACCGCCAGGGGTGGTAAGCATACGTAGAGACGTTGCATGCAACGTCTCTACCCTATCTATGAATGGCTGAATTCACCGAGTGAATACAAAAAGTACGCAATAATGTGAAGAAGCTATTTTTTCGTACAAATTCTAACGCCTGATATTGAATGGCACAAGTCAAGGGCATTATACCTTTTCTGCTATTTAAAGTGAGCACCTGTTATTGCTTCAGGACAGGCTGCCAGCAGTGGTACTAATAGTACTTTTTTGATAAATTTCTGCTGAGAAAAATATTGAGTAAAAATTTCTGTTTCTCTACAATTGAGAACTTGTTTTATAACCGTAGCCATCTTTAGAGTTTTTATGAATCAAAATAACTGCTTAGCAAAAGCTGAATTACCTTTTTCTGCTATTTTGCTTGATATGGACGGTGTTCTTTTCCATGGCATGAACCCGATTGATGGTGCCATAGATTTTATGCACAGTATCAAGCATATTCCCCATGCCTTTGTCACCAATAATCCTATCCGATTGCCTAAATCGATGGCAGACAAAATGGCTGAAATCGGCTTCAGGCGACCCGATGAAGAACTCATTATTACTTCGGGTGAGGCAACAGCAGCCTGGCTTGCTCAACAAAAACCTGGCTTTCGCTTTTTTGCCATTGGTGCGGGTGGTTTGCATCAAAGTTTGCAGAAATATGGCTATGAAGACAAGGACAACGCGGATTATGTCGTTGTCGGAGAAGGTGAAGGACTGGATTATGCGGCATTAACGACGGGCATTAATTTAATCCTCAAACAGGGTGCTCAATTGATTTGTACTAATCCCGATACCAGTGTGGATGCTTTTTATCGTGGTAAGCGTGCCATTTTGCCCGGTGCCGGTGCACTGGTTGCACCGTTTATTACCGCCACAGGAAAGCAGCCTGTCATCATTGGCAAGCCCAGACCTTTATTGTATGAAATTGCTCTGCAGCAATTACAGGTTCAGGCTGATATCTGCCTGATGATTGGTGATCGACCTGATACAGATATTCTGGGTGCTCAACAACTCGGCATACAAACGGCTTTAGTGAGAACCGGCCGCTTCGCTCCAGGTGAAAAATTACCCGATAATATGGCGGCACCTGACTGGGATGTGGAAAATTTACTGCAATTAAAAAATTTACTTGGCCTATAGTCAAATTAACAACTTTAGGCACTTTAGGCGAATAAATTCGCCCCTACAGGAATGAATTCTATCAGGGGCGACAATTACTGCGTGACCCATAAAGGGATTCGCCGAATATGTTTGAAATGTTAATGTCAAATTAAAAGAGTTACACCCTTTCATTATTAAGCAAAGAGGCTTTACTCATGGCAATTATCAATATCATGGCGCTACGCCATAGTGCTTTTTATGCTCCTCTGCTAATGACCATCAAGGGTGGTTATCTGACCAAACAAGGTCTAGAACCCGTTTACACCATTGCGACCCCAGACAATCCTGTGGAAAAAAATCTGCAGGCCGGCACAGCTCATTTGTCCCAGTCAGCGCCTGCTGTGAGTTTTGCCGCTTTGGAGAAAGGCGAGACTGTTGATATTGTTCATTTTGCAGCTATTAATAACCGTGATGGTTTTTACCTGACGGCACGAGAGCCGCATGAAGCGTTTAAATGGTCTGATCTGCAAGGCCGGGAAGTATTGGTTGATCATTTGTTTCAGCCGTATGCGACATTACGCTATGCTATGTTTATCAATGGTGCTGACTTTGACAAAATTAAAATTATCAATGCCGGCAATGTACAACAAATGGATCAGGCTTTCCGTGCAGGGCAGGGTGCTTTTGTGCATCAGCAGGGACCTGCGCCACAGCAGTTAGAAAATGATGGTCTGGGACAGATGGTGGCCTCCATTGGTGACGCAATAGGTCCGCTTGCTTTCAGCAGTTTATGTGCCTCCCGCAGTTGGTTGGAAACTGATATGGCAAAAGCCTTTCTTGCGGCATATCAGCAGGCAATGCTCGATATTATAGAAATGCCGGCACATCATATTGCGGCAATTATTCATGATTTTCTGCCTGATATTGATAAAGATGTTTTAGTGACAACCATTGATGACTATAAAAAAATGGATACCTGGAAATCGGATATCACCATAAATAGTGATAGCTACGACAATTTATTAAAGGTTTTTCTTCATAGTAAATACATAACGAAAGCATATGCGATGGAGTGCTGTATCGTTAATCCAGACATGGACGCTTAGGAGATAAAAATCAAGCCATCCATAAAATACAAGGCAATGGGTGTATGGAAATGCTCTCTCTAAACGTTATCATGCAAACTCTTTACAAACTGATTATTTAGTAAAGAGTGAAGCTTATAAACAGAGCATCTTGAATATATATACAATATTTTGTATACTTTCCATATGAAAGAATTAGAATTTTTAG
>DAOVUK010000453.1 GCA_030632625.1 Gammaproteobacteria bacterium | reverse complement strand
CACTCTACTGCCAACAAAGATGAAAAACATCAATGTATAAACGAATATTGGTCCTTTCCAGCTTTTTTATACTCATTATTATTCTTTGCAGTTTAAGTTTCCCGGCAATTGCTCAAACATCTGATTCCGGGCTTAAGTCTAAACGTATTTTGTTTATTGATTCTTATCACCAGGGTTATAGCTGGGCTGCGGGAATTGTTGCCGGAGCACGCTCGGTTTTGGATGCTGAAGGTATTGAAATGGAAGTTTACTCCATGGATACCAAGCGAAATCCAGATAAAGAGTATATAAAAACGAGCGCCTTAAAAGCCAGGGAAAAAATTGAATCCTGGAAACCGGATCTGGTGATAGCCTCAGATGATAATGCCAGTAAATATGTAATTGAACCCTATTTTAAAAATGCTGAGCTGCCGGTTGTGTTTTGCGGTGTTAACTGGGATGCATCAATTTATGGTTATCCCTATCAAAATGCGACCGGCATGGAAGAAGTTTCACTGATTGCTCCATTGCCTAAAGTACTGAAACAATATACTCAGGGTAATCTTCTGGGGGTTTTATCCGGCAAGGCATTGAGTGATAAAAAAAATATTCAGAACTATGTACACAAAGCAGGAATCGTTTTTAATCGAGTCGTTTTTGTAGAAAATGCGGAGCAATGGCGTAATGCCTATTTGTCACTGCAGCAAGAAGTCGATATGCTCATTATTGAAAATAGTATGAGTATCAGAGACTGGAATAATGATGAGATGCATCAATTTATTATGAGCAATAGCAGAATCCCCACGGGTACAACTCAGAAAGCTATGATTCCCTATGTTTTAGTCGGCTTTTTACAGGTACCGGAAGAACAGGGACAATATGCAGCCAAGACAGCGATCAGTATCCTTAATGGCCAATCACCCGGCTCCATACCGATTGTTAATAACCAGCAGGTCAATGCCACTGTCAATCTGGATTTAGCTGAGCAGCTGGGTATTATTTTTGATATTGATTTCCTACGTAATAGTCAGTCATACCGGTGGCAGAAATAAAAATTATGGCGAATAAAAAAGGGCTGCTTCAAAAAGGACTGCTTCAAAAAGGACAGAGGAACGATTAACCATGAATGTTCTTGAAAAAAATGAGTTAATTAAATTATGAGGTTATTGCCTAAGCTCAGCCTGTTTACCATTTTTCTGGTCACAGCCACAGCCGTCATGAGTATTTTAATCAGTATCAATACCATTAAGGGCATTATTTATGATTTAAACAGTCAATTGATTCAAAATGACCTGGAGAATATGCAGCATCGTATTGAGCAGGAATATGATGCTCTGCAGCAGCATGGTTTACAGAATGTAAAAGGCTATTATGAGAAAGTATTAACTCAAATTAAAGGTGATTTTACTTTAGCTTATGAAAATGAAAAAGGGACTTTAATATTATTGGATAAAGAGGCTGACATCTTACTATCAGATAAAGCGGCTCATAACATTGATTATGAATTGCTGCGCCAAAAACATCTGTCAGCAATCAATCACTCTTCTGAAAAGAAGGTAGCCGTACAAAAAAATAAAAAAATTGAATTTATTAGTTCAAATGACTCAATTAATATTAACGGAAGCAAGTGGGTTTATTTTTATAAGAGAGTGCCGCAGTGGGATTTAGGACTTTTTGTGGTATTAAAACATAATGAACTTTTTTCACGACTGAATGATTATATTGATGTTGTGACGAAAGGATTTGTTATTGTCTTATGCATTGCCCTTGTCATTGGTTTTTTATTTTCAAATTATCTGGTCAGTCGCATTAAAAGTACACTGCTGCAAATTCAAGCTATCAAACATGGTGATATGCGTGTGCGCCTGGAAAACATCACAGGCAATGACGAAATAACGGAGTTAAAATATGGCTTAAATGATATGTCCGAAATGATTTCGCAAAAAATATTCAAGCAGGCTGAGGCAGAACTTAATGCCATTCAAAGTAAGCAAGAAATGCAGGAAAAACATGCACTGCTCAATGGCTTTATTAGTGCGATGCCTGAACTGGCTTTGATTTTAGATGAAGAGGGTGAATATATTGAAATTTACGGTAATAATAATCAACTGCTTTATAAGCCAAAAGAACGACTGATCGGGACAAAACTGACAGAGAGTCTTCCTGAGGAAGTTTCAGGGAAGATTATGGAAACGATTGGCCAGACACTGAAACAGTGTGAGCCTAAAACAATTAATTATGAGTTAGATATAAACGGAGAAAAAAAATATTTTCAGGGGCACACTGCTGTATTTGAGTATGCACAAAAAAATAAAACCGGCAAAGGAATGGTTGTTTTTATTATTCATGATATGACTGAACAGGTGCTTGCCAAACAAGAAGCGTACCACCTGTCTTTATTTGATCCCCTTACAGGTTTACCCAATCGACGTTTATTAATGGAACGATTAGACCAGGAGATTTCCCGCTGTAAGCGGCACAATGATCTGGGCGCATTACTTTTCATTGATTTAGATGATTTTAAAACTATCAATGATACTCGCGGTCATAGAACCGGCGATCTGCTGCTTAAAGAAGTGGCAAAACGTCTTACTTTCCTGAACCGGAAGGAAGATCTGGTGAGTCGTCTGGGAGGCGATGAGTTTGTTATTCTTTTAAGTGATCTGGGTGACAATATCGTGTTAGCTTCCAGTCAGGCACAAACGATCGCTTATAAGACTCTGGAAGTTTTACAGGATAATTATGAGCTGGAAAATGAAAGACATCAGATCAGCTGCAGTATTGGTGTCGTGATGTTTCCTGAAAAAGGGCGTGACAGCCACGACTTAATCAAATATGCAGATATTGCCATGTACCAGGCCAAGGATGAAGGCAAAAATACGGTTAGATTATTTGCCCCGCATATGCAGATCTTGCTGGAAAATCGTCTGCAGCTGCAAAATGATTTACGTGTTGCAATAAAAGAAAATAAACTCACTATTCATTTACAGCCTCAATATGATGAAAAGACTACTATTATTTCAGCCGAAGCACTGGTGCGCTGGAATCATCCGAAAAAGGGCTTTATTTCACCGGCAGAATTTATTCCGATTGCCGAAGAGTCAGGCTTAGT
>DAOVUK010000359.1 GCA_030632625.1 Gammaproteobacteria bacterium | reverse complement strand
TGATGAATCTAAGCAAGTCAGACACGGTGACATTGGCAGAAGGATTGGGTGCAATGGATGCAATGGCCTATACCCACACCTGTTATAATGGTGAGCAGCCGCCCTGTGGGCATTGTCAGGCCTGTCGTCTAAGAGCAAAAGGCTTTGCTGAGGCCGGCAGGGCTGATCCGCTGATCGAGCGGATGAAAAGAAGTTTGTTAAGTTAATAAGTTACTATGTTGTTAAGTTACTATGTTTTTAAGTTTATATGTTAAAGACTAAAGACTTCTAAGTAACAGATTGAAGAAGGTGTTCAGTTTGCTCTTTTTTTGTGGACAACTGTTTGAGCGTAGCGAGTTTTGGACGCAAAAAAAGAGTGAGCTGGACGCCTGATGTTACTTTTTGCTGGTTGGCCGGTACGGTCTGGTTTACTTACAACATACCAACTTACAAACATAGCAACTTATAAACATACAAATTTAAAACTATGAACAATCAAATTTTTTATCTGGCAACGGTTCCCTTTGAATCTGCCTGCCAAATTAATATACTGCCGCAGGCGCATCCGGCAGCACATCTGCATGGCCATAGCTATACGGCTTCTGTCAGAGTCCCCATAAAAGCGACAGAAAACATGGCACTGGAACCGGTCAGCTTTCTCAAAGATCATCTTCAGAGCACAGTAGAGCCATTAAACTACACCTTTTTAAATCAACATCTGGAAACACCAACGGATGAAAATCTGGCTCGCTGGATTCATAATAAAATTGATCTTGCGGGAATTGATCGAGTTGCTATTCAGAGTACTCATGATAGTGGTGTCGATCTGGATAATAATGGTCATGCTCATATCTGGCGACGCTATCGTTTTGAAGCGGCCCACCAATTGCCTAATGTGGCGCAGGGACATCCATGCGGACGCATGCACGGTCATGGTTTTGAAGTGATCTTACATGCTAATCAGAACCTTAATTTAATAAACGCTGATGCCTTAAAAAAGGCTGATATGGGCGTGGATTTTGAGCAGATTGATCGCTTCTGGCAGCCATTGCATAAGCAGTTAGATTATACCTGTCTGAATGATATTGGCGGACTGGAAAACCCCACGTCTGAAGTGCTGGCAAACTGGATCTGGCAGCAGTTAAAACCTGATTTTGAACAATTATCCTGGGTGACGGTTTATGAAACACATACCTCTGGTTGTCATTATAATGGTAATCACTATCGTATCTGGAAAGAACAGCGTTTTGAAAGTGCCCTGCGGCTGAAGCGAGTGGCAGCAGATGATAAGCGCCGGCAGCTGCATGGACACAGCTATCTGATCCGCCTGCATCTGACTGCAGCCCTGGATGAGGTGATGGGCTGGACAGTGGATTATGGTGATGTTAAAGCACTTTTTAAGCCGGTTTATGAACAGCTTGATCATCATCGACTGGATTTGCTTGACGGCATTGATGATGCTGATGTCACCAGCTTACTCTACTGGATGAAAGATAAAATGGCTGATTCATTACCTCAACTGGACAGAATTGATCTGTTTGAAACACCGGGCTGCGGTGCTGTATTGTGCTGGGGCGAAGAAGGTCCCGCGCTGCCGGATTAGTCTCTTAATGAAAATATTTGATACATTTATACAAAGAAATTCAATATTTTCATATAAGAGACTTATCCAGCTCGTCTGGGTTAGGAGCCTGAGCTATAAAATATGAGCTATTCAGTCAAAGAACTTTTCTATACACTGCAGGGTGAAGGTGCGCAAACCGGGCGTGCTGCGGTTTTTTGCCGCTTCAGCGGGTGTAATTTATGGAGTGGTCTGGAAAAAGATCGACATAAAACCGTTTGTCCTTTTTGTGACACAGACTTTGTTGGTGTAGATGGTGAAGGTGGAGGCAAATTTCACGATGCCCGGCATCTGGCAGAGGCTATAATTAATACCTGGCCTGAGAGCTCTTCTCTAGCTGAAGGCTCTCAGCCCAATATGAGCCTTCAGCTGGATAAAAGTCCCCGGAAAAAAAATTCTGTACCCTATGTTGTTTTTACTGGCGGCGAACCCTTACTGCAGCTGGATCATGAATTAATTCAGCTGCTGCATGATAGCGGATTTGAAATAGGTGTTGAAACCAATGGCACTATAAAAGCACCGGAAGGTATTGACTGGCTGTGTGTGAGTCCCAAACAAGCGGATAGGCTGGAACAACGAAGCGGCAATGAATTGAAATTATTATTTCCTCTGCAGAATTTGTCGCCGGAAAAATTTGAGTCACTGGATTTCCAGCATTTTTTCTTACAGGCGGTTGATGAAGCAGGTCAGACTGATCATCTTCAGGCGGTTATTCAATATTGTCTGGAACACCCGCAATGGCGTGTGTCATTACAAACCCATAAATTATTGGGACTTAAATAAATACGCTGAGTCGTCATAACTAAGTAACGATATCTGAACATAGAGTACAAATTATGGATACCCTGACAGTAATCATTATTGGTGTTTCACTACTATTGATTTTTGACGGTTTTCTTATTCATCATCGTCGCCAGAAGAGAAAAGACAGTTTCAAACTGGTGATTGAAAAAGGGGTAATTACTAAAAATGATGGCAATATACCAGCAGAATTTTTGTATGATGTTCAACAACTATCACGCATAAACAAACCAGATGCCTTGATTATTAATGGCAGCAATATTTCATC
Organism: Gammaproteobacteria bacterium; assembly: GCA_030632625.1. Lineage (GTDB taxonomy): Bacteria > Pseudomonadota > Gammaproteobacteria > GRL18 > GRL18 > GRL18. The sequence continues at coordinate 1,522 of DAOVUK010000359.1, read as the reverse complement.
TGATACCCCAAAACTGGAATTCAAAGGCGTTATCAGCCCGGAATTACAGAAAAAAATTGAACAGTCATTAGTTCTGAGCTTACAATAGCTTTTGATAACTTTTGATAACTTTTGATAACTTTTGATAACTTCGCACTAAACTCTTTCTGAATAGCCTGATAAAAAAATGACCCAACAGCCTCTGGAAACAAAAGAAGAACCAGACAATACACTGGATAATATCCGCATTGTGTTAATCAACACCCAGTTCTCCGGTAATATTGGTGCGGTTGCCCGGGCCATGAAAAATATGGGCCTGTCTCGCCTCTATCTGGTCAATCCAGGCTGTCGTTTAGATAAAGAAGCCTTTATTCGGGCGACCAGTGCGACAAATGTTTTAGAAAATGTCATCATTGCCGATACCTTAAGTGAGGTGATTAGTGATTGTCATCTTGTGCTGGGAACCAGTACCCGGGATCGGGGCATGAGCCTGCCTTTACTGACGGCTCGGCAGAGCGGCGAAAAAATCGCTGCAGAAGCAGTCAATGCCCAGGTTGCAGTGATTTTTGGGCAGGAAAGTTGCGGTTTGCAGAGTGACCATCTGCAGCAGTGTAATTTTCATGGCTATATTCCCGCTAACCCTGTTTATTCGTCGCTCAATCTGGCTGCAGCAGTGCAGACGTTTTGTTATGAAATCTTTCAGGCAACGGAAGCTGCACGGACACAGCCAAAGGATTGTATCTATCAGTATCCGGAAAATAAAGATATGGAATATTTTTATGAACATCTGGAAAAAGTGCTGCTGGACGTTAATTTTATCATTCGACAACATCCGGGACAAATAATGCAGCGCCTCAGGCGTTTATTTAACCGCGCAAGACCGGATCAGAAAGAGCTGAATATCCTGCGCGGAGTTTTATCAGCCATTGATAAAAATACTAATAAAAAACGCTAGGTTTTGGAAATAGAGAATATTTTTTAACAGACAAAATAAAAAGAGCTGATGGAAGAATATCTGATTTTTGCTGCAATTGGAGGACTATTATTTCTGACACTATTGGTTAATAGTGTGGCAGAAGCCTATGAGCAAAAACAACGTGAAAAACGCATAAAAATTCTGCAAATTAAGCAGGGACTGGATGAACTGAGTGATTTGCTGGACGATTTAAAAAACTGTGATATCAGTGATAACATTGCTAATATGATCGCTAATGAAATTATGCTTCGGCTGCAGACAATTCAGACTCTCGACCGGCATTTTAAAGGTATTCAGGCACTGATAGCAGAAGCAGATGCTGAACAGAAGAGTGCAGCGCCGTCTGAGATAAATAATAATAACAATGATGAAGTTGAATTCAAGAAAAAACTCATAAAATTCGGCAGACTGATCCGCATACTGAATTCATACAATTGGTATTCAGGCATTAAGACTGAGCAATTAAAGCAATACATTAAAGATATAAAGCTTCTCAGATGTGAGAAAATCTTTCAATTTTATTCTGTTCTGGCCAATGCAGAGGTGGCGAAAGAAAGATATATAATT
>DAOVUK010000090.1 GCA_030632625.1 Gammaproteobacteria bacterium | reverse complement strand
GAAAGCGTGAGGTATTCTTCTCATGGTGTTTGAGAGAATGTGCCAGATGATGGGGTAAAATCAAAAAGGCTTCAATCAGACTGACAGCAAGAACAAGAATCAGAACCATAGGAATAAATTGCAGTACTTTACCCATATTACCTGATAAAAATGCCAGAGGGCCGAACACAGCAATAGTGGTTAAAAATGAAGAAACGACTCCCGGAGTTACCTGTCGGGTACCATCGACAGCAGCCTGAAAGGCATTTTTTCCCTGACGAAGATGGGAGGCAATGTTCTCTGAAATAACAATGGCATCATCCATCAGCAGTCCGGTGGCTATCAGCAGGGCGACCATGGTGATCATATTGATGCTCAAACCCAGCAGGCTCATCATAAACAAAGCACCCATAAAAGAAATGGGTAAACCCAGAGCAACCCAGAACGCGAAACGTCCCTGAAAGAAAAGCCACATGGTTAAAAAAACCAGAATCAGTCCCTGAGCACCATTTTTTACCAGCATGGAAAGACGATCACGCACAATGGAGGATCGATCACTGGTGATATCAAATGACACGCCCGGCGGCGCTAAAGCCTGCTCCAGCTGCAAAAACCGCTTGACTGCGTCAACAACAGTTAATGAATCATCCTGCTTAGGTTTGATCACTTCCAGTATGGCGGCACGCTTGCCATTAAAGAGAGTTTTTTCTTCATCTAATTCAAATCGATCGGTAATGGTAGCAATATCTCCCAGGCGTATTTCAGCACCGGAAGCGGCACTGATCACTTTAAGTTCTGAGAGTTCATCAGGGGTTCTGCGTAAGTCGGTAAAACGCAGGAGAATATCGAGATCATAGGTTTCCAGTGAACCTGAAGGGAGATCAACACCCTGTCGGGCAATTGTTGTCGAAATATCAGACATATTCAGACTGTAGCGGTGCAGAATATGTTTAGGAATTTCAATACGCAGCTGATGTTCAGAAAATCCCAGTATATTAATTTGTGCGATTTCCGGCTCACGCAGCATTTTGGTTTTAATCTGTTCTGCATAAGCTTTGAGAGCGCTTTCAGCCATAGGGCCGGTAATAGCAATAGAAACCACTTGATCCGAACGACCCAGTTCTTTTATTACCGGTAACTCCACTTCTTCCGGGAAGTTGTTAATGGCTTCCACTTCACTTTTGATATCATCCATAAAGCGTGAAATATCGCCATTGTCGACCATTTCAATCACACTGGTACTAATACCTTCCCGGGCGACACAACTGACTTCCTCGACATCATTAATACCATCAATGGCATCTTCAACACGCTGGCAAATGGCTTCTTCAACATCTTCTGTACTGGCGCCGGGATAGACAATACGAACTTCCACTTTTTGCGGGTCAAAATCAGGAAAAGTTTCACGCTTTAAAGAGGGCAGGGAGAACAATCCCAGAGCCAGTAAGAGTAACATTAACAGATTACCGGCCGTTGGATGACGAGCAAAAAAGTCGAGCATTACTGGACTCCTTTTACTCTAAAATCATTATCTGTGCTGGTGTTTTCTTGCTTATCAATTCCAGCCTTAGCAACCAGAGTCTGGAGCCGCTCAGCACTACCCTCATCCGTTTGAGGCTTAAGCAGCATGCCTTCAATGGCAGGAACCAGATCAGAAATAATAATCTGATCCCCGGCTGTTAATGGACTATTTGCCTCAGCTTCCTGAGCACCAACTTTTGCATCAGTGACGATAGCAAATTCAGGTTGATAGAGTTCAACCTTAACTTTTTTAATTTCCAGCCGGTTCTGCTCATTGACCAGATACAGCTGGTTGTTATGCAGAGATGAGCGTGACACCACCAGGCTGTTTGGACGGGGCGCACCTAACAAATGGACTTCTACAAAAAAACCTTTAATAAGAGGTGGTCTGCTGCCGGGGGTCACATTACCATAAGGATTATCTACTTCAACAATAACACCAATGGTACGTGTTTTTGGATCCAGTGTATCCGTCAGCCGTGAAAAATGTGCATCCCAGCTGGTTGTAATACCACCTTCACGCAATACCACCTTAGCTTTAATGCCCAGTCTTTTATTAAAATGATGCATCGATCCTTCAAGTAAATTGATGCTTTTACCCGAACGCAGTAATCCCCGGAAATAACGGATGGGTATCTGGACTTCAATTTCTGCTTTATCCAGAGCATCAGCTGCTATAAGCTTTTCACCAACCCGAACGTACTGAGCCAGATCAATATTATCTGCAGAAATACGACCTGTGAACGGCATGGTTATTTTAGTATTGTGTAAGTCACGTTGTGCACGTTTTAATTGCGAGTATTTTTGCTGCAGCTGAGCTTCCAGAAGAGCTCTTTGATTGGGAATTAATTTAAGGGAATTGTTTTGTGCCAGTACATTTTGCTGCTGGGCCAGCATACTGCGTTTCTGGGCATCAAAATCTGAATGGCTGACACTGCTTTTTTTCAGTAAATTTTGTAAGCGGTCAAGTTCATTTTTAGTCAGTTCAAGGGATTTTTTTTCGATTTCCAAAGAGGCCCGGGTATTTTCCAGTTTGGTGTCCATTTCATCCAGTTGTGCCCTGGTTGCAAGAATATCCGCTTCTATCTGTGCGATATTTAATTCATAATCAACTGGATCAATTTGTAATAATATACTGTCTTTTTTAATTATTGCTCCTTTAGCAAGTTGCGGATGTTTTTCCAGGATAACACCTTCAACCTGAGCAACAGCTTCCCAGTTTGAAACAGGTCGTACCGTACCATAGCCGATTGCTACCGGGGTGACACTGAGCTCAGGAATTGCCAGGGTTCTGACCGCAGTACTCACTTCCTGAGCAGGCCTTTGCTGCGGCGCAGGCGTATTTTGTTTTAACAGCAAAAACACCATAACAGCAATGATAATCGGAACAAAGAAAACCCAACGCTTATTAACCAAAACACAATCCTCAGTTGTTTTTTTTAATAAGCACCATAGCATTATATTACAGTAATTTAAATAGGCATCAGGGGTTTAAACTTTTACCTTAAATAAGCAGGATTTTTATCTTCTGCCACCACCACCCTGACCATAGCGATTCATACTGCCGCTGCCGGTACTGTTACCCTGACCATAGCGATTCATACTACCGCTGCCGGAATCATTGCCCTGACCATAGCGATACTGATTACCGCTGCCGGAATCATTACCCTGACCATAACGATATTGATTGCCGCTGCCGGAATCATTACCCTGACCATAGCGATATTGATTGCCGCTGCCGGAACTATTACCCTGACCACCTTTGCCTCTTCCTTGTCCTTGTCCCTGTCCTTTACCGCCGCCGGAACGACCCCTCTGGCCCTTTTGATCCATATTTCTCTTACCACTGGCACCCATATCTTTAAACCGCGAATCCCTTTCACCTTGATCCATGTTCATCATTCGATTTTGACGTTCAGCCCGATAGGCATCTTTTGAGGCCTCATCCATCGTGCGTACCTGATCTCTCATGCCAAAAAACTCATCATTTGTTGGCCGAGAAAAATCTTCAGCAAAAGTAACACCTGTAAAAGCGACAGAAGATACAATAATTAAGCCTGATAATGTATTTTTCATAATAAAGTCCTGTTTTAATTAATTGACAGGATAATTATAAGTTCACTTTGTTGTCTAAATATTTCATTATGCCCCTGAATTGTTTCAAAATGTTTCACGGATAAATCTGACTCATTGTTAATGCTATAATAGATTCATGAAACCTGAACTAATGAATATTTTAATTGTCGATGATGATCCAAAGCTGGGTGAATTGCTGGTACGCTATCTCGGTGAACAGCAATTGAATGCTGAGGTCGTTTATGATGGTATTCAAATGGATGCTGCTTTGTCTAAAAACACCTTTGATTTAATTATTCTGGATATTATGTTACCGGGAGAAGATGGTCTTAGTATTGCCAGACGACTGAAAAGTGATTCCACTATCCCCATCATTATGTTATCCGCTCGTGGAGAAGATATTGAAAAAATAATCGGCCTGGAGGTCGGTGCGGATGATTATCTGGCCAAACCATTTAATCCCAGAGAATTACTGGCAAGAATTCGTGCTGTTTTAAGGCGGCCGGCTGCGCTTCCCGCAGACAACTCAGAACATTCGGAGCCGGGAGGTTCTGAGATTTTTTCATTTGGATCCTTTCAATTAAATTTATCTAACCATGTTTTACTGGAAAATAATCAAGCTATTGAACTCACTGGTGGTGAGTATGACCTGCTTGAAGCCTTTTTGAAGCAATCCAACCAGGTTTTAAGCAGAGATCAGTTAATTGATCATCTTAAGGGATATGAACGCTCTCCTTTTGATCGGAGCATTGATGTCCGGGTAACCCGCCTGAGAAAAAAACTGGGTAATAATAGCTATATTCGTACCATCAGGGGCATTGGTTATATGTTTATTACTGATCCTCAGGACTTTTAACGATGCGCGAACCCCGTTCATTATATGTCCGAACCAGTTTTACTATATTTATTTCCCTGTTCATTTTTCTGGCTTTTGCTGCTGTTATTGTGTTTCAGAATCTGATGCAGCCTATTGCCCGGCAGGCTGCCGGTGATATGGCGGCATTAATGGTTTTATCGGCTCAAACCTGGGTAGAATTATCACCGGAAGTTCGCCCCAGATTTGAACTTGAATTAAAAAATTATCATCACATTTTAATAAAAGATTATCATCACATTTTAACAACTGAGGGGGAAAAAAAGCTGCAACCGGCAGATTTTAGTCAACCATTTTTACATTTTTTGAAACAGGCACTTGAAGAGCGGCTGGAGCAAGCCATTGAACTCTCTGCAGAAGAATCGGCAGAAGACATAAACGGACTGTTCATCTGGTTTGATATTGCAATATCAAATCATATTATTCGTGTTGGCTATCCTTATCAGCATATTGGCCTTAACCCGCCTAAGGTCATTTTTATTCTATTGCTGGGGGCTGCGGTGCTTATTTTTTTGACCAGTAGTTTACTGGTTCGACGTTTGACCAAACCATTAGAAAACCTGTCCCGGGCGACCCTGCAGATGGGACGCGGTACAAAGATCCCTCCTTTAAAAGAAACTGGTGCAAAGGAGCTGACTTTACTGGCCAGAAGTTTTAATCAGATGAACCATCGAGTTCAGCAATTATTAGATAATCGCAATACACTGCTGGCCGGGATATCACATGATCTGCGCACCCCCATTTCAAGAATTCATCTTGCACTGGAATTAATGGAGAATAATAATAATGAAGAACTGCTCCAGGGCATACGCTATGATTTGGATGAAATGAATCATTTGATTGGTCAGACACTGGAATTGGCGATCAGTCGTGAAAAAGCACTCGATAAACTAAAAAAAGTGGATTTAAACGAATTGATTTCTCTTGAAGTTCAGAAATTCAAACAAGAATATGAGTTAATTCAATGGCGTCCGGCAAAAAGTTGTAATGCGTTGATATCACAGACTGCCTTTCAACGCATATTTCAGAACTTGCTGCAAAATGCTATCAACTATGGTGAAAATAGTCCCATCAAAGTTCATCTTGAATCAACTTCTGAACAAATAAAAATTTGTATTTCTGATCAGGGGCCGGGTATACCCAAAGAATCTCAAAGTAAAATATTTCAACCTTTTTTCCGGCTGGAAGCATCTCGCAATATAAGTACTGGCGGTAGTGGCCTGGGTCTGGCAATTGTCAGTCAGTTGTGCGAAATTTATGGATGGACTATCCAGCTTAACTCAAATGAGAACTCACATGAAAAGAAGGGATGCACTTTTTGTTTAACCATTAAGCAGGATCAATCGTATCAATATTAGCAACATGTGATAAAGTCACTTACAACAATCCCTATTGAGTTTATCCTGAACTCAATGTTAATTTAAGAATATTCAGGAGTAGTTCGATGGCACAGATTCAATCAAGGCTGACACATTTTCCAGTGTCTTTTTTTTCAACGGTTATGGGGATGGCCGGTTTTAGTATCGCCATCGCTAAAGCAGAGTCTATTTATGATCTCGACCCCAGGGTGTCTCTGGCTCTTTCTATTATAACACTACTGCTTTTTCTATCATTAACGGTTATTTATTCACTCAAATTTTTACAAGATAAAAAAGCAGTGATTAAGGAATTACATCACCCGATTAAAATAAGTTTTTTCCCTACAATTTCTATTAGTCTGTTATTGTTATCTATTTGTATGCTGCATAATTATGCAGACTTTGCCAATGTGCTCTGGATTCTTGGCACTAGTTTGCATCTTGGTTTTACACTCTATGTCATGAATGCCTGGATTAACCATGATTATTTTGATATCAATCACATGAATCCAGCCTGGTTTATTCCGATTGTGGGAAATATTCTGGTGCCCATTGCCGGCGTTCCATTAGGTTATACTGATGTTTCCTGGTTCTTTTTCAGTATCGGTATTGTTTTCTGGCCCGTGTTGCTGACCATTATTTATTATCGGGTTATTTTTCATCCGGCACTACCGGGCAAGCTGGTGCCAACGTTTTTTATTCTTATTGCTCCTCCGGCAGTCGGCTTTCTTTCCTATATACAGTTAAATGGCGATCTGGATAATTTTGCCAGAGTGCTGTATTTTTCAGCGGTATTTTTTACTTTACTGGTCTTTACTCAATTTAGTAAGTTTTCTAAACTGCAGTTTTTTCTATCCTGGTGGGCATATTCTTTTCCATTAGCAGCTGTCAGTATTGCGACTTTCCGGATGTATGAAATTACACAAAATTCTTTGTATTCCATTTTTGCAGTTATTCTGCTGGCTATTCTGACTGCCTTTATCAGTATGCTGATCATTAAAACATTTAATGCTATATTTGATAAACAGATTTGTGTAGAAGAATAAAGCTGGAATTGTACTACCAACAATAGAACATATTTGAAATAGTAAGAGGTAATTTATGAAAATTGCTGTAACCAGTCAAAATTTTAGAACCATTACAGGGCATGCTGGTAAAACCCGACGTTTTCTTATTTATGCAAAAAATGAACAGGGTGAATGGGGTGAATCTGAGCGGCTTGATTTACCCAAAGAAATGTCCATGCACGAATTCAGGGGAGTGAAGCATCCTATTGAAGAAGTGGATGTATTAATTACTGCAGGCTGTGGTGCCGGCTTTATACGAAAAATGCAGGCAAGAGGAGTGGAGGTTATTACCACCAGTGAAACTAATCCTTTATTTGCAGCCACTCAATACGCTTCAGGTCAGCCTTTGCCAGCAGCAGTGCCACACACCCACTGAAGCTAAATTACTTAGCTGTAGACTATACGGGGCCTTGTTATTTTGCCGCTAAGCTGTAGCAATATGCCTAAATCCTGCTTGTTTATTGTTTAAAATGAAAAAGGATATTTTTTTATTGTTGAGTCCTGAGACAGGATCACTTTAATTCTGTCTATCTGATCACTATAAAGTAAAGTCAACCGGGCTTTATTGTTGTTAAGATGTTTGAATTCCAATGGCTCTGAGATTAAATTATTTTTTATATTATAAAGATTTAACTGAACTAGATTTTTTATTTCTCCATTTATTTCAAACTGAATTTGATTTTTGCTCAATAGTATTACTTTTATCGATATATCGTCTAAACGGATCATCTGTCCCGGTGCAGAATATTTATTTGAGTGTGTTTTAAATGTTGCCGGAAGACTTAAAGTAATCAGTCCTTGAAGACGTGTACTATTGCCTTTAGAGAGCAATTCTTTACTGATCTCAAATGCTGAATTTGAATTCAGGTACGGGATCACTTCAGGTAGTTTGATTTTTCCGTTTTTGCTAATATCAGCTTCACCCTCAGCTGCGATAAACTCATTGGTATTGAATGAAATAAAATTATCTAATAATATCTCTTTATCTTGAGAAATTGTCAGTTTAACTGCGGTTATATTTTGACTAATGAAAGGGGATATACTCGATTTAATATTTAAGACAGCATCAAGTTTTTTCTCATCTTTTGATAGCTTTTTGTTAGCTGAAGGCTCTTTATTAGCTGAAGACTCTTTGCTAGTTGAAGACTCTTTATTAGTTGAAGACTCTTTATTAGTTGACGACTCTTTATTAGCTGAAGACTCTTCACTAGTTTCATGAATAAATAAGCTGACATAAAAAGGGGAGTCAGGATTCCGAAATATATTGTCTCCTGCCCATTTTTGACCCAGCCATGCGGGGTTATCAAGTTGGACTTCCTGTTTAAGTGGTTTTAGATCCAGATTATCACCATTAAAAGATATGGGTTGATTATCCTGTTTTGCAGCATAATTTTCATTAGAGGCGGATAAAGAGGGTGTTCCCGGTATTATTTCCGGTTTGAATACAAAAGGATAACTTATTACTTTGTTTTCTTTTGTGTAAAATACTTTTACCCGCTTAATTGGTTGAGAAAATTCCTGTTGATATAGTCTGATATTTTTGCCAATGAGTGACTTTTTCTTTAGTGAAAGAGTCTCAATAACAGCACCTGAAGAATTATATGCCCTGATTGTTATAAAGTGATTGGTTTTACCTGTAACGCCATACTGCAGACCATTTGTCTCAGGATGATGTCGTAGAAACAAAGAAAAATTTTCAAACTGTGTGTAGTTAATATTTTTTTGTGCAGCAATGATTTTTTGCTGAATTTGTCCTGGCTCTTGTAAAATGATTTCACCTTCAATTTTATTTATATCATTATTATTGTACCCGGGCTTTATATGGATGTCTTGTTTAGCTGTAATCGTATGATACGTTAGAAAATCATCATTAATATAGGCTTCCTGTTCACCATCCAGGTCTATGAAGTAACTTTCAGAATGAGCTGCCCCTGACTTAGATTGCCCTGAACAGTCCTGACTGAGAATGTTCTCATTGTTTTTATTTAGGACTGAATGGATGCGCAGCAGGGCAGAGTGAGAATATTCCATCAAATTATGAATATTCTGTCCTTTGGCTAAAATTTCAACAAGCAGATTTTTATCATATTTAAGCTGGCTTGTTGTTAAAGCAAATGGTCCGGATTGCCATTGAGCTGACAATTCAATATCAAGCTCATTTTGATAAGG
>DAOVUK010000430.1 GCA_030632625.1 Gammaproteobacteria bacterium | reverse complement strand
ACCTGAAGCATTGCATCCGGTGTGCCGATATGAATAACATCCTTTTTTAGCTGCGGATTTAATTTTTCAAATGCCTGATTAATATTTTGCTGTTCATTGTTATACATAAGAGCACGGATCTTAATGTCATTTTCTTTATTGGCCAATGCTCTTAAGGCATCAAAATTTCCCAGATGAGATCCTAATAAAACGGCACCTTTACCCTGTTTGACTAAATCAGTGATCAAATGTTCATTATGCAGTTTTATATCAAACTCCTGAGTTTTTCCAGTGAGAAAAAACACCCGATCTAATAGCATATTGGCAAAGCTATAGTAATGATTATAGAGTTGAAAAACGCCAGGATTTTTTCTCCTGGACATTTTGAAGTTTCGTTGTAAATAGCGCCTTGAATATTGGCAAGTGGATGAACTGAGTACAAAATAGAGAACGATGGGGAACAGGAAGAGTCGTCCAACGGTTCTGCCAAGATGCAAAATAATCCAGATGATTAAATCAATCAGCCAGGGACTGCCGCGATCCCGGGTTTTCTTCCAGTTTTTATCTGAGCTTGGCGGTTCTTTATTGCTCATAGCTAAACTGACCTTTAACAATAATGCTTTGCTTGTCATCCAGGATCAGAAAATCAATTTTATTGGTACTCTTCTTTTTATATAGAGAGTTTTTATTTTGGCTGTCTTGATATTCAATCGTGCAGGGGATGTCCGCTCGTAATAAGTGCAAAAATTTCGTATGGTTAATCTGTCGGATCTGTTTTTCTGTTTTTTCCTGCCATAAGCGCATAACCTGATCTAAAATAACAACACCCGGGACGATTGGATTATTGGGAAAATGTCCATTAAGTGACGGATGCTCATGACTAATGAGCATGTTTTGCCTAAAACAGAAATCTGTTGTGTTCATGTTATTTTGTTTCCTGCTGCTGCAGCAGTTTTTTTAACTCAGATTGAGGCAATTTCCCTGTGGTATTTCTTGGCAGGGTGTCAACAAAAAATATTTTTTTAGGTAAAAAAACACTTTCTATACGCTGCTGTAAATAGTGTCGTATTTTTATGAGCATGTGTTTATTATTCATTGCTGCGGGTGTCTTTAACACCACAAAAGCCACCAGTTGATACTCTGTTATCGCATTGACTTTATTGCTTTTTTTAAGCAGAGCATCCTGATAAAAGCAGGCATCGGTTAATTCTTCATAAGATTGTAAATGATGATTCAAATAGGCAAGTGAGGTGCGTTTACCTGCGAGATTGATTAAATCTTCTTTTCTGCCTTTAAGAATAAAATGCTGTTCATCCAGTAATTCAATAATATCATTAAAAGGAAAATGTTTAATTGAACGGGCGGTATTAATCTGAATCTCATTATGCTCATTAATAGCTTGCAGAGTAATATCTTCTAATACTGTCCATTGTTCTGTTTCTATGGTTCTTCTACAGGCCATTGAGCCGACTTCAGTACAGCCGAAAATTTCCATAACCCGGGCAGAATATTGTGTTTCACACAATTGCGCCAGTTCAATCTGCAGCGGCGCAGTGGCGGAAATAAACTGTTTAACACCGGGTAGAGGAACGCCGGTTTTAATGCAGGCTTTCAGATGTAAGGGCGTGGTAATAACCGTGGTCTCAATGGTCTGACCACAGCGATGGGCCAGCTGTGTGAGATCCTCCAGGCAGTGAGTAATATCCTGAGGAAAAAATGGTTTGCTGGAATGGATCACAAAGCCATTCTGTAAGGCCACTATGATGCTGGCTTCCAGACCATACATATGCTGTGCCGGCACAGTGGCTAACAGAGCGTGGAGAACTTTCTTTGGTGAAGCTTCAGAAGTTTTATCTGTCTTTTGCTCTGCTTTTTGCTCTATCTTATGCTGGTCTAAAAAAAGCCTTTCAGTCAGATGGCGTGCCGGAATAAGCAGATCGTTCCATTGTTTAATAAAGGGCTTAGGCTGGCCGGTGCTGCCGGAAGTAAAAATAATGGCAACCCTTTTGTTCAATGCTATATCTGGAATAAAGGACAATAGTGCTTGGTCTGACTGTTTTTCTGATGAGGCCTCTTTGTTGGATGAGGTCTCTTTACCAGATGAGGTCTCTTTGTCGGATGAAGTCTCACTACCAGATGAGGACTCTTCGTTGGATGAGGTCTCTCTACCGGATGAGGTCTCTGCTGCCACCGTGTGGCGAAAATCAGTGTCCTTTAATAATTCTTTTAAATCAAATGACTGATATTTTTTGCCTGATTGCTCCTGATCTGTTTTAAGATCGGATAAAATCAGAAGGTCATTATAGTTAGCGTATAACTGATTCAGGACATGAGTGGTCACGGTTGATGGGAACAAACTGATACTCTGCTGTTTTAAGCCCAGTAAAAAGCCTAATAAAAAATAGTAGCGGTCTTCATAGAGGTTGAGAAGATGCTGGTGAGCAGGTATTTTTTCGCAGAGATAATTCACTGTTTGTAATAATTCACCCAGGCTGATCGCTCTATGCTGATGGTAGACCACAGGCGAAGCCAGCGAAGCATAGTTTAAAACGGGGTGAGCAGACTTTCTATTCTCAGGCAGGCTGCTAAACATTAACGTAAAAGCTCACGTTGATCGACAGTCATTAACTGCCGGACAAACTTGATCGGAGAGACCCATTGTTTAAACCAGAACATCCGAAACAGCCATTCTGAAATAAACAATGCCAGCATCAGCATATAATTGATAAAATTGGTAAACAGAGACCATATTTCCAGTGGTGCAAAAAAGGTCAAAATCAGGGTGTTGATTAAAAGCAGACTAATAAATACCACCCAAACCCAGGTCACTTGCCTGGTATACTGCATTGTCTGAAGATTATTTTCTTTTTCGGTCAGTTGATAAAAACGGCTGAGCAGCGGAGTGTTGCCCGGCATCACTGAGCGAATAAAGGGGTATAAAATAAGCGACATCATTATAACGGGCGGTAAATAAATTATTGAATGATCAATCGAGTAGTATGAGAACAGGGCAATCAGGCATAAAAGAAAAAAAATAGCGGATTTAATGCTAACGAGCTTCTTGTTGTCTAACAAAGGCTGCGCCAATATAAAATAAAATAAAGGCAGCAGACAGGCCGTTATAAATGGCACCTGATAAACAATACTGAGATGAACGACCATTGGGTAGATAAAAAACTGAAATCGAGCAAGGGTGTTCAGCATATCAATACTCGTTTCCTGATCTTTTATTTAGTTAGTGTCCATCCATAAATAGGCGAATAAATTCGCCCCTACAATTTTAGCATTTGTAACCTACTGAATAATTGAACCATTATTTTGGTAGGGGCGAATTTATTCGCCTAAAATAGTAATTAATGGATGGGCACTAGTT
>DAOVUK010000194.1 GCA_030632625.1 Gammaproteobacteria bacterium | reverse complement strand
TGTAAATCATATTCAGCCTGATCAAAGGCGACTTTGGTTTTGGCACGGATTAATAATTCTTTGGAGGTCAGGTTTGTTTTAGCCAGTTTTTCCAGACGACCATAGTCAACACGAGCTTGTTTAAATGTTGCATCGGCCTTATTATATTCAGCTCTGAAAATGGTATCATCCATTCGGGCCAGTAATTCACCCTTGTTCACTGTATCACCTTCATGGAAGGGAAGTTCAACTAACATGCCCTGTGCCTGGTTATAAAAATGCACAGTTCGAGTGGGTTCCAGAGTACCTGTTACGGTCATTTTATGATTAAGAGACTGCACCATAGCCTGCTCTGTTTCAACGGCAGGCAGTGCTCTTGAACTGCGTTTTTTAGGCGTTTCTTTTTCGTCGCAAGCGCTTATCAGTCCGGTAAAAAGCAGGATTAAAATGACCGGCAGCATGGTAATAACTGCTTTTTTTACAGGGTTATTTGTTAATGGCATAAAAAATGTCAGTCTGTTTTAGTTTTAATCAGGTATAAGGTTAAAGTACATAATATATGAGTATACGCACACATTATACGGATGCACCACATAAAAATCGCCAGGATTTATCCAATCTCAGACGCATTGTACCATTTTTATGGGAATATAAAGGACGTGTTCTGGCGGCATTGATACTTCTGGTCGCGGCCAAGGTTGCGACAGTGGGTGTGCCGTTTATACTTAAAGGAATAGTCGACTCTTTAGATTCACAGAATCTGACGCTGGTTTTACCGGTGACGCTGTTGCTGGGATATGGTGCGCTGCGTCTGCTCAATGTATTGTTCAGTGAATTGCGTGACACCGTCTTTGCCAGGGTGCGCTACCGTGCCATGCGAAATCTCTCACGCAAGGTGCTTTCTCATCTTTATTCGCTGTCATTGCAATTTCATCTGGAACGCCGCACCGGTGGTATTTCACGTGATTTAGAACGGGGCACCCGGGCCGTCTCCTCGATAATGAATTATCTGGTATTCAATATTATTCCCACTGCCGCTGAATTTGCTCTGGTGGCTTTTCTGCTGCTGGGGGATTATGCCATTGAATTCTCGATTGTAACCTTTAGCACGGTCTTTATTTATATCGGCTTTACACTTTTTCTGACCAACTGGCGTATGCATATCCGCCACCAAATGAACCGACTGGATTCACAGGCGAATGCCATGGCTGTGGATGGTCTGATTAATTTTGAAACCGTTAAATATTTCAATAACGATCATTATGAAATTAATCGTTATGATGAAACCCTGGATGAGTGGGAAGACTGTGCGGTAAAAAGTCAGGCTTCCATGTCTTTGCTGAACTTCGGGCAGGGAAGTATTATTGCTGTCGGGGTCACCACAATGATGTTCTATGCGACTCAGGGCGTGGTTGACGGCAGTATGAGCATTGGTGATCTGGTGCTGGTGAATGCCTTGATGCTGCAGTTATTTATTCCCTTGAATTTTCTGGGCATTATTTATCGTTCGATGATGCACTCATTGGCTGACATTGATTTAATGTTCAGTCTGCTGGATAAAAAAGGTGCTGTCAGCGATAAAGACAATGCCTCTGAATTAAATGTTTCTCAGGGTGTTGTGCGTTTTGACAATGTGGATTTCGGCTATCAGCCTGAACGGCAAATTCTGCATCAGGTGAGTTTTGAAATCCCGGCAGGGAAAAAATTAGCCGTTGTCGGGCCTTCCGGAGCAGGAAAATCCACTTTGTCCCGCTTATTATTCCGCTTTTATGATACCGATAACGGTTGTGTGAGCATTGATGGTCAGTCAGTCAGTGATATGACTCAGGAAAGCCTGCGCCGGGCGGTGGGCATTGTGCCTCAGGATACGGTGCTATTTAATGAATCTATTTATCATAATATTGTCTATGCACGCCCGGAGGCCACACAGGAAGAGGTCTTTGAAGCCAGTAAAATGGCCAATATTCATGATTTTATCAGCCAGTTACCCGATGGCTATGATACCGTTGTCGGTGAGCGTGGACTGAAACTGTCCGGTGGTGAAAAACAGCGGGTTGCCATAGCCCGGGTGATCCTGAAAAATCCTAAAATACTGGTTTTTGATGAGGCCACCTCGTCACTGGATTCTCATTCAGAACAAATCATTTTGTCTTCTCTGGCAGAGGTGGCCCAGCAGCGTACCACTCTGGTCATTGCTCATCGCCTGTCAACCATTGCCGATGCTGATATTATTCTGGTGCTGGAAAATGGCCGTGTGAAAGAGCAGGGTAATCATCAGGAATTATTGGCTCAGAATGGCCTGTACAGCAGCCTGTGGAAGATACAGCTGCAGGAAAACAGTAAGGAGTACAAATAGATAGTACTTTGAGTGTTAAATAACTTTGCACTGGCTGACAATGACGAGTTATATCAACTGATGAGTTTTAGTCATGGGTTATAGTCGGCCGCTCTTTGCTGCTATAGTTTGTCCGTTCACAATACCGGACACTAAAATTTACCAGCTTCTCTATTTGCCCGAGCTGACCTAAAGCCGAACATTAACATTTTCTTATTTCAGTCGCTAAGGGCGTTTAGTGGCTATTATGGTAATTATATTTTGGTTCAAAAGGTTGTTTTCAGTGAGTATAATTATGTTGGCTGGCGTTCGTGTTGGTGGTTCTCCATTTTATCCAAAAATCTCTTAACAGACGAAGCGAAATACTCCGTCATTCATGTCGGGGATCAGCCCCTATAAGAATCAATTCTTGCCAATCAGGTAACAGCTGTCCTTTTTGATCAGTGATTGGATTATTAATATAGCGCCAGGGATCTCGTGCAGCTAAATCCATAACCACGTTAGGATAGGCTTGCAAGATTTGTTCTACCTGATCTGGATTAATCACTGCACCGGCATGTGCCAATATAAAGCGGTTATTCGGATTTTCCTGACATATCGATAAAGTGGGTTTGATGGAAGAATATTCACTATGCACCATTAATGGTACTTCGTATTCACGAGCTAGTGTCAATAAGGCAACAAACACTTTGCTTTGTTGCCAGCGCACTGCCATGCCACCAATTAAATGCAGCTCACCGATACCACGATAGAGTCCACTACTCAGTCCTTTGCGCACTTCTTCAATCAATTCCGTACGAAATTGCCATGTCAGCTTTTCATTAGGATCATAAATTGGAATAATACGATCCGGTGCCAATCGCTGAAGTTGTAATGCCATATCAGCTGGTCGACCAATGACTACGGCTTTTTGTATTCCGGCCTTATCCAATATATCCAGAGCCTGTTGTGGCGAAGTGATTTCAGCCTGATCCCATTTGTAATGCACATGGACATCGAAAAACGGTTGCAGATTTTGAGCAGGTGACGACAGGCTCAAACCCAGAAAAGCAAGCGCATAAAAATAACAGTTGAGAGCTTTCATTACTTCTATAATCTTTTCCAGGGGATAGTATTTTGACTTTAATGTACTGCTTAATTTAGTTTTAAGGATAGGAATTTAAGAATGCATTTCAAGTTGTAAGCAGTTTAAGACTAGCGCGATCGCCCTAATGTGCATCCTGAAATGTGTTGACAAAACATAAACTCATACTTAATATCATCTTTAATGTCACTCACTCTGGATTCATCTAATATCTACTGAAAAACTACTACACTAAGATGGAACTTAACTCATAAATTGTCTATCTAGAGCGATAGACCGGGGTTGGTGTTCTACCATTGCTTAAACCTAAATAAATCAGTTGAATCTACTACGAGCGTCCAATGCACTGAATATTCAAGACTTTCCAAAACATTTTGACTGCACCCGTAGGGTGACTACGAATAAAGCCAAAATAACTTGTAAAGCCATGAATCTTCAGCACCTCTCCTCAGGGAGCCTACTGTTGGTGATCGCTCTCGCTACGACTCAACTGATTTATTTAGGTTAATGAAATATTTGTGTCCTGGTCTCTGTATCCAACATGGAGTTTTGAATATGGCAAAAGTTAAAATAAATGGAAAACCTGTTGATTTTAAACAAGACGACGAAACACCATTGCTTTGGTTTTTACGTGAACAATTGGGCTTGACGGGTACTAAATACAGTTGTGGCATCGGTGTTTGTGGTGCCTGTACTGTGCATATCGATGGTAAAGCGGTTCGCTCCTGTACCATTCCCGTATCCTCTCTAAAGCCCTCACAAAAAGTTGTAACGATTGAGGGATTATCACCTGATGGCAATCATCCTGTGCAAAAGGCCTGGGCTGAACTGGATGTGCCGCAGTGCGGCTATTGCCAACCCGGTATGATCATGAGCGCTGTCGCGCTACTGGACAATAATCCCAATCCAAGCAATGCTGATATCGATTTGAACGTGACCAATATCTGCCGCTGCGGTACATTCAACAGAGTGAGACGCGGCATTCACCTTGCTGTGGATATCATTAAGCGGGGGAGATCATGATGGCTAAAGAACGTGCAACTATTTCACGCCGTGAATTCTTAATTACCACTGCGACTGCCGGTGCAGGTCTTTCGCTTGGATTATACCTCCCTCTGGGTAATAGTGGGGAATTGGCCGATGAGGTCATACCTGAGGTTAATGCCTGGGTAGTTATTGAACCTGATGACACGGTGATCATTCGAATTGCCCGCTCCGAAATGGGACAAGGCTCGCTGACGGGGCTTTCACAACTGGTTGCCGAAGAGCTTGAGTGTGACTGGTCGAAAGTTAAAACCGAGTATCCTACTCCCGGACAGAACCTGGCCCGTGACCGAATTTGGGGAAGTTTCTCAACTGGTGGTAGTCAGGGTATCCGCGGCAGTCATCAATATGTACGAAAAGGGGGGGCTGTCGCAAGAGTGATGTTGATGGAAGCGGCTGCCGAAGTCTGGGACGTTCCAGTTGAAGAGTGCAGCGTATCAAAGAGTGTGATCACTCATCAGTCAACCGGACGTTCCACGACTTATGGCAAAGTGGCTGCTGCTGCAGCAACACTGATACCGCCGATTGAAGTGGAACTTAAGGATCCTGCCGACTGGAAAATCGCCGGTAAACCTCTAAAACGTCTGGATACTGTTGATAAACTAACGGGTAAGCAGATCTTCGGGGCTGATCTCCAGTTGCCGGGCATGCTTAATGCCGCTATAAAAGCTTGTCCGGTATTTGGCGGCAGGCTCGAATCATTTGATTCTACTGTGGCAGGTAAAATGCCGGGAGTGCATGCGATAGTGCGGGTTGAAGATAATGCCGTTGCCGTTGTTGCCGATACCTGGTGGCACGCAAAGACGGCTCTGGATGCACTGGTGGTGACCTGGGACAAAGGTCCGAATGCACAGCTGAGCAGCGCCTCAATCGATCAGATGTTGAGTGAAGGGCTTACTGCTAAAGAGGCATTTATCGGCAATAAGGCGGGCGACGCGGGGACGGCATTAAAGGGCGCAGCGAAAATCATCGAGGCGACCTATGGTTATCCGTATCAGAACCATGCGACTATGGAGCCGATGAATGCGACTGCGCGCTGGACCAGAGATCGCTGTGAAGTCTGGTGTCCTACTCAGAACGGTGAGGCCGCATTGCAAGCCACTGCTGAAGCAGCAGGACTGCCGGCCAGTCAATGCGAGGTCTACAAAATTCATCTGGGTGGGGGATTTGGTCGACGAGGTGCGTTCCATGATTTTGTCAAACAAGCTGTCGCCATCGCAAAGCAATTGCCTGATACGCCCGTCAAATTGCTTTGGACACGCGAAGAAGATATGCAACATGGTGCCTACCATCCGATTACTAAAGCCAGACTCGTTGGTGGTCTGGACGAAAAGGGCGATCTGACAGGCCTGCATATCCGTATTTCGGGTCAATCAATATTGGCTGCAGTGAATCCTGCATGGATGAAAAACGGTGTTGATATGTTCACCTTCCAGGGACTACTGCCCGAGGGCGATCACGCCATCAGTTATAGCATCCCGAACTTGCTGGTTGAGCATGCAATGCGTAATCCGCCGGTACCACCGGGATTCTGGCGCGGCGTTAATATCAATCAAAATGCCATTTACATGGAAAGTTTTGTGGATGAACTGGCTCATGCAGCAGGCCGGGATGCTTTGGAGTTCCGCCGTAAGTTAATGTCAAATCATCCCAAAAATCTGGCTGTGCTCGATGCTGTTGCGGAAAAAGCAGGCTGGGGTAAGCCAGCACCCAAGGGTGTTTATCGTGGATTGGCGGTCTGTAAAGCTTTTGCCAGTTATATCGCAGCTTGTGCAGAAATATCGGTTGATGAACAGGGTAAACTTAAAATTCATCGTATTGTTGCAGCAACTGACCCCGGTTATGCAGTCAATCCGCAACAAATTGAGGCACAGGTTGAAGGCTCATTTGTATTTGGTTTGTCAGCATTATTATATGGTGAATGTACGATTAACAATGGCAGCGTTGAGCAGGATAATTTTCACAACTACCCGTCGATGCTAATGTCTGAGATGCCTGAAGTTGAAGTCATTGTCATGCCCTCGGGCGGTTTTTGGGGCGGTGTCGG
>DAOVUK010000001.1 GCA_030632625.1 Gammaproteobacteria bacterium | reverse complement strand
TACTATTGTGGATGTACTTAATGTCCAGCGGGATCTGTTTCGTGCCAAACAGGAGTATTCAGATTCACGCTATACATATATTTTGAACACTTTAAGACTAAAACAGGCATCAGGAGATCTGGCAAGAGTTGATATTGAAACAGTCAACGGCTGGTTAAATCCCTGATAAAAAAGCCTCATCCAGCAACAATTGTTTAGTTTCCAGGAGAAATAATGTGTTTCATCTGGAAGCTCAAATCAGTCCCTAAATTTTATCCCAAACCTTATTAAATTGTTCGGCTTTGTTTACTATCTTTTGAGTAGTAGATTGCTGACTGATATTCACTTTTTCAAACAGATACAGAGAATAATCAAGAATTTCATTAACCTTTTGCACCAGCTTAATATTCATTGAACCTGTTTTGTGAGTCAAAATCAAATGATCTTGTCTTGAATTATAAAACTTTTCAACAAATGTATGGGTAAAAAGAATAGGTTTAAACTGATGTTCTTCACCCGCTGAGAACACAAAACTGTCCAGGACAGTCAGTTTATCTTCTGGATTATCACGTTGATTGGTAAGCGTTGTATCTTTAGTTAACTGAACAGGTTCAACCATTGTACTAAGATGTTCAATACCAAATTCAATATCACCTTCTGAACTTTCCCGCATCCAGCGCAAATAACCAACCTGCAGACTATCATCTGCATGCTTAACAGCGATAACTTCCCCGATATTAGGTGAAATAGTTTTTTGTGACGAATGACTCAGTTTCAGGCGGATTCCTTTATTAGATTGATCAATTAAATATGCCTGATAGAACGAATAAACGGAAGAAGTTGATTTAAGCTTATGATTCTGCTCATCCTCTAATCTTAATATTTTTGAAGCAGTCTCTATTTGTGTTAAAAATTGCGAAATACAGGAAGCTCCGACAGCAATGACCACAGGCTCTATCAGTTCACTTCTTTGGCTCTTACGTATATTATCCCCCAACCAGGCACGCAATAAACGATCCAGCAGATAATCTGAAATATCAGGGTATTTATTTCTTTTCTCCAGATGCCTTATGAGTTTTCTGGTTTCCAGACCCCAGACTGAATCGGATGAAAATTCAGGTAAATCTACCGCCCTGATATCATCAGAGATATTATTATGATTCGCAAATGGTATCTGATCACTATAGGGCTTTATTAAAAAAGGAAATTTCTTTTTCAGAACCTGAGCCGTATCGAGGTTAAGCTGAGTATGTTTGGACCAACTATTCAGATATGACCAGACTAATTCCATTTCTGTTGTGGATAATTGGTAAGGATTCGCTAATGAAAATAACAGTATTTTTTTATAAAGATCGGCAATAGTCAGTTCTAAAGACAGGTGGTGTTTTATTGTTTTATTA
Source organism: Gammaproteobacteria bacterium (assembly GCA_030632625.1). Classification (GTDB taxonomy): domain Bacteria; phylum Pseudomonadota; class Gammaproteobacteria; order GRL18; family GRL18; genus GRL18. The sequence continues at coordinate 26,576 of DAOVUK010000001.1, read as the reverse complement.
GTCAGACTTCTTTTTGCTGCGAAACGATAAACCTGATGTATATCCCGCCAGACATTTTCACTGCAGGCAGAATACAACATATAATTAGAAAATAACTGGCCACTTAAATAATACAGAACCGAATAAAGTGCACAGGCTAAATCTTTATGTTTTATAAAAGAAGTGAAAAAACTACCTTCAGACAAATCATCAATGGTGATTTTATAACCTTTGGCCATCTCCGACCAAAAAGTATTAACAATATCAAGGAACTTAGATTTGTCTTCTGCCAATGGCAGACTTGAACCCTCATATTTTTTTGATAATTTATTAATGAGTTCGATAACAGGAGAATGCAGCTGCTCAAGAAAAATAAGACGCTCATGTGCCGGCAGATCTAAATTATTTACTTCAATTAAAAGTTGAAAATAAAGGCGCGCCCTCTCTCCTGTCTTTAATGTTGAATTACGTTTTATCCATTGACTTATATCTTTAATAGAAGAATATAAATCGTTACCATCTGACTTTTTTCTTGGCTGTAGTTGAAGCCATAGAATAGTGTCCTTCAAAATATAATCCTTATAGCGTTTATTTAAAATATTGGAGATAAAACATCCCAAAATAGATAAATGCTTCCCCCTGCTAATAAAAATACGATGACCAGACTGATATTTATATTAGTGTTTTAACACATATCTCTTGTGCTTAGATTTATCCTTCGAACTCATATCTGAACCTCCAACCGTGCATAGTCATCAGACAGACAGTACCTCTTTAGTTTAAAAAATATAACCTGCCTCCAGGATCTCGGGTATTTCTCATCACTGCAATTTTATTCAGGAAAACAGCGAGTATCTGCACTTCTTTCAGTATAGATAATTTTGATAATTTTGCAGAGGGAATTGTATTATTTTTTCCAAGTCCCTTCTCACCATAAACAGCAACAAAATCAGTAATTTCTTTATTAAAGGTTATTCAGAGGCTGATCGCTAATCAATCCATTTTCTGGCATTTCTGAACATTCTCAGCCACGGCGCATCCTCTCCTTTATGCTCCGATACCCAGGTATTTTGCACTGAGCGGAATACCCGTTCAGGATGCGGCATCATGATGGTAAATCGACCATCCTCACTACACAAACCTGTCACACCGTCTGGCGAGCCATTAGGATTCAATGGATATTTTTCAGTGGGCAGACCATCATTGGAGACATAGCGTAAAGTCACCAGACCTGAATCAAGCGCATGTTGTGCAGAGCCGCCTAATTTAAATTCGGCTCTGCCTTCACCATGGGCAACAGCAATAGGCATTTTAGAACCTTCCATGCCGGTAAAAAATAAGGAGGGGGTAGCTAACACTTCAACCATAACAGTTCGAGCCTCAAACTGTTCAGATTCATTTTTAACAAAATGAGGCCAGTGCGCTGTGCCGGGAATGAGCTCATGGAGATTTGACATCATCTGGCAGCCATTACAGATCCCCAGTCCAAAGGTGTCCTGACGGCTAAAAAATGCCTCAAACTGCTGTCTTGCCCGCTCATTAAACAAAATGGATTTTGCCCAGCCTTCACCTGCTCCAAGGACATCACCATAGGAAAAACCACCACAGGCAACCATACCTTTAAAGGCATCAAGTGACAATCCGCCATCTAAAATGTCTGACATATGGACATCACGAGTTGAAAATCCTGCTTTTTCAAATGCTGCCGCCATTTCTATCTGACCATTGACACCCTGCTCACGCAAAATAGCGATGGTTGGTTTGACATCGGTATTAATATAGGGGGCAGTAATGTCTTCATTGACATCAAATCCAACTTCAATATGCAGTCCCGGATCGCCTGCTCTTAATTTTCCATCGAATTCATCCTGAGCACTTTTCGGATTATCCCGGAGTTTTTGCAGCTGATAGGATGTTTCAGACCATGCTCTATGGAAATGAGTACGAGTATTACTCAGAGCTATAGAATGATTAAAATTAAAATCAATTCTGTCTGACTGCTCTGGATAGGCAATGACATGAGCCATATTACCCAGGTTCATTTCTTCAATATAGGTAAAAATTGCATCATGATCAGATTTTCTAATCTGTATTACAGCACCTAACTCTTCATTAAATAACACGGGTATAATTTCGTTCCTGCTAAGACAGAGTTTATTCAGTTCAACCGTGAGACCACAATGACCGGCAAATGCCATTTCCAGCAGCGTAGTAAATAAGCCGCCATCGGAACGATCATGATAGGCCAGCAGCTTACCGTTTAGATTCAGTTCCTGGATCACGGTAAAAAATGATTTAAAAATACCGGCATCGTCCATATCAGGCGAAGTATCGCCAATTTGACGATACACCTGTGCTAAAGCAGATCCGCCCATACGATTGCGGCCACCTCCCAGATCAATAAGAACCAGTTCAGTTTCTCCCTGATCCATTCTGATTTGCGGTGTGAGTGTTGCGCGTACGTCCTGAACACGTGCAAATGCAGACACAATGAGTGATAAGGGTGCTGTGACTGACTTGTCTTCACCCTTATCATGCCACACTGATTTCATCGACATGGAATCTTTACCAACCGGTATGGTGATGCCTAATTGAGGACATATTTCCATACCCACCGCTTTTACCGCATCATATAGCCCGGCATCCTCACCACTATGACCTGCCGGAGCCATCCAGTTAGCAGAAAAAACAATATCTGAAAGCTGCTCAATTCGTGCTGAAGCAATATTCGTTAATGCTTCACCAATAGCCATACGTGCTGAAGCGGCCTGATCAATTAAGGCAATCGGAGTACGCTCTCCAATTGACATGGCTTCACCCGTTATTTCCTGATAACCACTACAGGTGACTGCAGCGTCAGCAACTGGTATTTGCCACGGACCCACCATCTGCTCCTGTACGACCAGCCCTGTTACCGAACGATCGCCAATGGTAATTAAGAATGATTTATCAGCAACTGAGGGTAAATGTAATATGCGTTCTGCCGCGTCTGTCAAATCAATATGTTGAGAATCAAACGGATCCTGAATATTTTTGACATGAACCACATCCCGGGACATTTTCGGTGGTTTGCCTAATAAAATTTCCAGAGACATATCAATCGGCTTATTACCAAAATGCTGATCATTCAATATCAGGGTCTGTTCTTTAGTTGCTACGCCTAAAACAGCATAGGGTGCACGCTCACGTTGACATATCTGTTCGAATTGCTCAATGTCATCATGGCTGATGGCCATCACATAACGTTCCTGTGATTCATTACACCAGATCTCCATTGGTGACATTCCGTGCTCGTCATTAGGTACTTCACGAAGTTCGAATACGGCCCCTCTTCCGGCATCATTCACCAGTTCCGGTAAGGCATTGGAAATACCGCCTGCACCCACGTCATGAATCGACAGGATGGGATTATTCTTTCCTAATTGCCAGCAGCGATCAATCACTTCCTGACAGCGACGCTCCATTTCCGGATTACCACGCTGCACAGAAGCAAAGTCCAGATTTTCACAACTGCTGCCGGAATTCATTGATGATGCGGCACCACCGCCCAGGCCGATGAGCATGGCAGGGCCGCCCAATAAGACTATCTTTGCTCCTTCTGGTATTTTACCTTTAAGAACATGTTCTGCTTTGATATTACCCACACCACCGGCAAGCATAATAGGTTTATGATAACCCCGAACTTCTGTACCATTCTCGATTTTAATATGCTCTTCAAATGTTCTGAAATAACCACAAATATTGGGTCGGCCAAATTCGTTGTTAAATGCGGCTGCACCTATTGGTGCATCGAGCATAATATCTAAAGCTGAAACAATACGATCCGGTTTGCCATAATCCTGTTCCCAGGGCTGTATGGCATTTTTTATTTTCAGATTCGAAACTGAGTAGCCGCTGAGACCAGCTTTTGGCTTTGAGCCCTGTCCGGTTGCGCCTTCATCACGAATTTCACCACCTGAGCCTGTTGCTGCGCCAGGCCATGGGGAAATAGCAGTTGGATGGTTATGAGTTTCAACTTTCATCAGAATATGACTGTCTTCCTGAGAATAACAATATTCTGAAGTATTACTTTGTGGATAAAAACGCTTAATATTAAAGCCTTCCATCACCGCACAATTATCACTATAGGCAGACAAAATACCTTCTGAGTTTTGCTGATAGGTATTTCGTATCATAGAAAACAGGGACTTTTCCTGCGGCACTCCATCAATAGTCCAATCTGCATTGAAAATCTTATGACGGCAATGTTCTGAGTTTGCCTGGGCAAACATCATTAGCTCCACATCGGTTGGATTGCGTTCAAGGCGGGTAAAATTTTCAACCAGATAATCAATTTCATCTTCTGCTAGCGCCATACCCAATTCAATATTGGCATCAACCAGAGCTGAGCGTCCCTTTTCTAAAATATGCACATAGCTCAATGGTTTTGGATGGTGCTGCTCAAATAAGGCTTCAGCCTGTTGTAACTCAAAAAAACAGGTTTCAGTCATTCGATCATGTAATTCCTCAATTAACTCATCTTTATAAAGCTCTGATAATTCATAACTATTCTTAATGTCTATGGTATAACGTATACCGCGTTCAATGCGGCTGATAGATTTTAAACCGCAATTATGAGCAATATCGGTTGCTTTGCTGGCCCAGGGAGAAATAGTGCCTATGCGTGGTACTACGAGTATTTCAGTACCATTGTAATCAGCCTCATTTGAATGAGCACCATACATCAAAATACGTTCTAAAATTGTCTGCTGCACCGGTGTTATCGGCTTATCAGAATCAATAAAATGGATATACTGACTGGTCACTGCATGGATGCCTGGTATAACTGCGCGCAGTTTGTGTAATAGTTTTTCAATTCTAAAAGGTGATAAAGCTGATTTGCCGCGCAGAATTAACATTTAAATAGTCTCTTTTGAAAAATAACGGATAAATAATACATTTTAGCAAAGTATAAGCATTTTTGTGTAGAGACTATTTAAATTATAAGAAAAAAAGTAAAATAGTTACTTTATAATCCTGAACAATAGTAATCTGCCGACTTGAGTGGTACCGATGAGCAACAAAAAATTGACCTCTTCTGATAATCAATCCAGCCAATCAAACGATCTGCCAGCCGCTTCTTTTATGCGTTTACTGGGAAGCTGGTTATATGATTTTATGCTGCTTTGTGCGGTATGGCTGCTGGCTGGTATCGTTTATATCATCCCTGCACAGATGCTGACTCAGGTGGATTCCAGCCAGAAGGACAATCTCAGTACCACTGAATTTTCCGGCCCTGTATTTTATAGCTATTTATTGCTCGTCACCTGGTTCTTTTTTGCCTGGTTCTGGACTCATGGAGGACAAACATTAGGTTTAAGAACCTGGTCTCTCAGAGTACAGACAGAAGAGGGTTATAGCCTCAACTGGACACAAACTTTATTGAGGTTTTTAATTGCCGGCACACCCTGGCTGTTATCGCTGTTTGTCTACAAACAACTTATTTCCAGTCAGCTTGTAAGCCCGCCTTATCAGTACAGTGCCTTTATTATTGGTTTTAGCGGACTATTCTGGGTTTTAATTGATAAAAAAAATCGCAGTTTGCAGGATATATTTTCTCGTACCCGTATTGTTGTTATCCCCCCAAGACCAAAAAAAGATAAACAAAGGTTCTATTAGAAGAAGCGCTCAAAAGTATTGTGTAATAATCTGTTAGAATTGATATCCAGATCGTCTTTTTTTTCGTAAATTAGCTGTCTGCATGCCCTTGAGACTTCCATTTATGAGCAAATCAGATTATATTCTAGATTAAATTATCTTTTTGAAGTATAAGGAAGTTTCTACCAATGTTACCGATTTACATTGTATGCCACGCCGGCTGCGATCCGCAGGGTTATCTTTGCACATACTTTGATAAAAAGAACATTCCCTTTAAAAAAATCAATGCCCTTAAGGATGATATTACCTCCCTGGATCTGACTGCCATCGGCGGTTTGATCTTTATGGGCGGACCTTATAGTGTTTATGATGATCATCCCTGGCTGAAGGGTGAATTTCAGTTAATTCAAAAAGCCATTGACAGAGATATTTTAATCATGGGCGTCTGTTTTGGTGCTCAACTCGTGAGTAAGGCTCTGGGAGCCAATGTACGCCACACGGATCATGTGGAGATAGGATGGCATATGATCGAAGCGGATACCTCAAAACTGGCTCATTTACATCCCTTAAATCTGGAAAAGAATTTTGAAGTGTTCGAATGGCATGAGGATGTTTTTTCAACACCAGAAGGGGCAATTCCTATTTTCAGCGGCAGCAATCATGAAAATCAGGGCTATTTACTGGGTAACATTCTAGTCATGCAGTTTCATCTGGAAATGACCGAACACATGGTCAATGAATGGATATCACGCTATCAGAATTGTCTGCCGGAACCATCACAATCAGCACAAAGTCCTGAGCAGATCACTGAACGTTTATCCGCACGTCTGGATAAGTTACATGAGCATGCGGATAAAATTTATGACTGGTGGCTCAATCTTAAACCCTAGGAGCTCAGAAATTGATACATTTTTTCACAATGTTGGGCAAAGTTTTGAAATGAATGATCACCACCTGATTCAATCAGCAGGTGAGCGTCAGAGTATTTTTTTTCTGCCAGAAGATAATCCAGTACTTCATCTCCGGTCTGCAGCATGACCATTAAATTTTGCGGCGTTTTGAAATGCTGGAGGTTTAGAGTTTAGAGCTGACAGTTGATGAATATGCTGCTGAGTAGTTAGGGATTTGGTATTTCAATTAATGCCAAATCCCTTACTTGTTAATTCAGTTTAAATTCTTTCTTTAAGCTGTTAATTCTTTTCTCAGCAGCCTTTTTTTCACCAGAAGATAATTCTTCGCTGAGTTGTTTGACAGAATCTGCTGCCGCTGAATAACCATTTTCTGCAGAAATTTTTAACCAGGCATAGGCTTCTACTAAATCAGCAGGAGAACCCTGTCCATTAGCCAGCATTATGCCCAGGTTATATTGTCCCTGTTTATGATTTTGTTCAGCAGCCTTGCGTATCCATTTTTGTGCCTGCCCAAAGTCACTCATCATACCGCTACCCTGATAATACATTACTCCCAGGGCAAACTGAGCATTCCTATCGCCTTTTTTTGCCATAGAACTACAAACATCAGATGCTTCATAAAATTCTTCTTTTTGCATTAAATCAACACATTTATTGGCTAAGACTGTTTGACTTAACATGAGCAAAAGTATAATAGTGATATATCTCATAAGTATTCCTATTTATCCTGAGTTAAAAATTAAATTAAAAAATTCGTTAAATATCATTAGATCATATGTTATTTTGCTGCGTAATGAATAACAAGCCAGGTAATCATTTATCAACCAGCTCATCAAATTCATTTGGACAGTTTAAGACATTGCGGGTTTTACGCTTTAAACCATGAAACCATCCCATTTGACCAAGAAACAGTATTAAAAACACTAGCAGAAAAATGATATGTACCCACCACATACCGATTAAAGGATCAACCACACCTTTACGCACCCAGTTCATCGCCACAACCAATAAGTTGGAATAGACAACATACATAAGAATGGCCAGAGCCATTTTTGCATAACGACCCTGCCGGGGTGCAGTTTTACTCAGTGGTACAGCTATCATGGCAAGCAGAATCATCATTAAAACTTGTGAGATACGCCACTGAAGTTCTGCTTTATGTTGTAAACTATTACTTTTAAACAATTCCAGTGAAGGCACAGACTCCCTGTCAAGAACAATATTGGCAAAGGCTTTGCCTTCCATCAAAATACCATAATCTTTAAATTTGATAAACCGATAATCTAACAAGCCGGCCGTGCCGTCATAACGATTACCATTTTGAAAAACAATATAACGAGCACCCTGCCTTTTATCTGTGACCAGATTTGCATAATCTGATGCCATTACACTATTTGTCTCGCCATTGTCGACATGCAGAAAAACATTTTCCAGTGTTGTGGGCCCGGGCATTTTTTCAGTATATAAAACCCGTAAGCCATTATCGATCATATTAAATTGTCCGGGCGTAATTAATTCAATGTCAGCTTCAGCTTTAAATGATTCTTCAGCATACTGCATTTTACTACTTGCCCAGGGTGCAAAAACCAGTGCCAGACCAATTTCAATAAACACGAAGGAAAAAATAACGATTAGTATACTTTTTAATAAAGTGCCCGGACCAATACCACAGGCCGAAAGAGCAACCATTTCACTGTCTTTATAGAGTCTACTAAGGGCAAGCAAAATAGATAGAAATAGTGTCAGTGGCAGAATAAGGGTTAAACTCGCAACATTTTTAAAGAAAAGAAGAGAAAAAAGGAAATCAAGTGCAATTTTACCTTCAGCAACAGCAGATAAAGAACGCAGTAATTGAGTACTTAAAATAATAAGAAAAAGCACAATAAAAACACCTGCAAATGTTCTTATCACTTCCTTTATTACATAATCCCGGATAATCAATTTGTTGCCTTTTTACATTTAGAAGCCATTTACAGGTATTATTTACTAGCACAACAAATATATATTTTACTGGATTTGTTCAATTTATTCGTTAAACTACTTAATAAAATACATATTAGTAAAATTGACGTGCTGATGGAAGCTATTTCAATAAACCTGGTTTAACAATCTGTCTGATAATCAAATAAATATAATTCTGCACAGTTAACCAGCCTAAATTAAGAGTAACTAAGAGTCATTAAAACTAATAAAGAGTTAATAATAAGAAAAACTATCCTGTCTGACAATCAATTTTACAATTAGTTACAAATATTCGGCTGAAAGTCTGAAGTTTGATCAACCCAAAGACTTATAGTTATTTTTATAAACACATTTATTTCGTTATGGAGACAACATGGAATTTAGCGTAAAAAGCGGAAGTCCCGAAAAACAACGTACAGCCTGTGTCGTTGTCGGAGTATATGAACCCAGACGATTAACCCCTTCTGCCCAGAGACTGGATGATTTAACTGACGGTTATATTTCCAGCCTCATCCGCCGGGGTGATCTGGAAGGTAAAGCCGGGCAGACATTATTACTGCATAACATTGATAATACTCTCTGCGATCGCATCTTACTGGTTGGCTGTGGTCGGGAAAGGGATCTCAGTTTTACTCAATATCGAAAAATTATCTCTCATGCGGTCACTAATCTGAATGACACCGGCTCAATGGAAGCCGTTTTTTATCTCACTGAACTCCCGGTTAAAGGATGTACCAGTTCGCAACGAATCCGCCATGCTATTGAAGCAGCGCAAAATTCACTGTATCGTTTTGATCAGTTAAAGAGTAAGAAAGATACCACGCGCCGGCCATTACGAAAAATTGTCCTGACCGTGCCCAATCGCCGTGATCTGGCTGATGGTGAGCAGGCTGTCCGTGAAGGAATGGCCATTACTCAGGGCATTCAGCTGGCCAAGGATCTGGGTAATATGCCGGGTAACATCTGTACGCCATCCTATCTGGCTGAGCGTGCCAAAACACTCAGCCGGGTTTATTCCAATCTCAGTACAGAAATTTTTGAAGAAGCTGAATTAGAAGAAATGGGCATGAATGCCTTTTTATCGGTCTCTAAAGGCAGTCGCCAGCCGGCAAAAATGATCGTCATGAACTATACTAATGCTGACTCATCAACACCACCTATCTGTCTGGTCGGAAAAGGCGTGACCTTTGATTCCGGCGGCATTTCATTAAAGCCGGGGGCGGCCATGGATGAAATGAAATATGACATGTGCGGTGCAGCCAGTGTTTTAGGTGCTCTCAATGCTATTGCAGAACTGCAGCTTGAAATTAATGTTGTTGCAGTCATTCCAACCACAGAAAATCTGCCTGATGGTCTGGCCAGTAAACCGGGTGATATTGTCACCAGCCATTCCGGAACAACCATAGAAATTTTAAATACCGATGCTGAAGGCCGGCTCATTTTATGTGATGCTTTAAGCTATTGTGAACGTTTTAACCCTTCAGTTGTGATTGATGTTGCCACTCTGACCGGTGCCTGTGTTATTGCTCTGGGTAAGCATGCAGCAGCAGTCTATAGTAATCACAGTCCTTTATGTCATGAGCTGATCAATGCGGGGAAATCAACCGGGGATCGAGTCTGGGAAATGCCCTTATGGGATGAGTATCAGGAACAGCTCAAAAGCAATTTTGCTGATCTGGCTAATATCGGCGGCAAAGAAGCCGGCTCTGTCACCGCCGCCATTTTTCTTTCTGCTTTTTGTAAAAAATATAATTGGGCGCATCTTGATATTGCCGGAGTCGCCTGGGATTCAGGGGTTAATAAAGGAGCAACCGGCCGCCCCGTATCATTATTAAGCCAATACGTTATTGATATGACTAACAGTCTCAAATAAGCTAAAGATTCAATGACACAGATTGATTTTTACATTTTAGCGGAAAATTCACACCGGGACATGAACCACATGGTTTGTCGCCTGTGTGAAAAAGCCCTTGCGCAAAAAATGAATGTGCTTATATATACCAGCTCAGCCGCTCAGGCTCAGCAGCTTGATGATCTGCTATGGACATTCAAGCCTGATAGTTTTATTCCGCATTATAACCAGTTCAACGAGCTGGAAGATGATGATTCATATTCTTATCCTGTACTTATTTGTACAGAAACTGATGCCGACGATATAACTTCGATTGGTAATAAAAAAATAATGAGTCAATACAAGCAGTTATTAATCAATTTAACAAGCAACACACCACCTTTTTTTCAACAATTTGAACGAATTGCCGAAATGGTAGGCAAGAATAATGATGAAAAAGAAATCGCAAGGAATCGATATCGTTATTATAAGCAAAAGCAGCTTACTCTAAATAAGTATGACCTTTAAAATGAGCAGCTCAATAAATTCAGCTGACTTTCTGTGTTAAATAGTATGCACAAAAGTATTACCTTTCCTAGAAGATCAGACTATAATATCAGCTCTGATTTTACCGTAAATTTCAGACTGAATTTGTTATCCGGTCTATTTTCACACAGACTCCTGATCCTTCAGACTGAACAATAAATACTTTTTGAGAGTAAGCCTCCACTATGGAAAAAATATATAACCCTCATGCAATTGAACAACGCTGGTATGAGACCTGGGAAAGTAATGGTTATTTCTCCCCCGAATTAACAAATGATACAGCCAAAACTGTTTCCCAAAAGAAAGACAGTTACTGCATTATGATCCCTCCCCCAAACGTGACAGGCCGTCTGCACATGGGGCATGCTTTTCAAGACACCATAATGGATACATTGATACGTTATCACCGTATGAAGGGTGATAATACTTTATGGCAACCCGGCACCGATCACGCAGGCATTGCTACACAGATGGTGGTAGAACGTCTCATCAATAGTGAAGGAAAAACGCGTCATGATGTCGGACGTGATGCTTTTATTGACAAAATCTGGGACTGGAAGAAAGAATCAGGTAGTACCATCACCAAACAGCTCAGGCGTATGGGAGCCTCACTTGACTGGCAGCGGGAACGCTTTACCATGGATGACGGACTTTCTGAAGCCGTCAAAGAAGTGTTTGTTCAGCTTTATGAAGAGGATTTAATTTATCGCGGCAAACGTCTGGTCAACTGGGATCCGGTATTACATACTGCTGTTTCCGACTTAGAAGTTATCTCAGAGGAAGAAAATGGCCATTTCTGGCATATGCGCTATCCATTAAGTGACGGCAGCAGCTCACTTATTGTCGCAACCACTCGTCCGGAAACCATGTTAGGTGATACTGCTGTGGCGGTTCACCCTGAAGATGAACGCTATAAGTCAATGATTGGCAAAACAATAAAACTGCCGCTGACGGATAGAGAAATCCCCATTATTGCTGATGATTATGTTGATCCTGAATTTGGCACAGGTTGTGTAAAAATAACGCCGGCTCATGACTTTAATGACTATGAGATGGGCAAGCGCCATGACCTGGCTATCATAAATATTTTTACCGTTGATGCAGCAATCAATGATAATGCTCCGGAAAAATATCAGGGTATGGATCGCTATGCAGCCCGTAAAGCAATCATTAAAGATCTGCAGCAGTCCGGTTTACTGGAAAAAATTGAAGATCATCGTTTAATGGTGCCGCGAGGCGATCGTTCCGGTGCAGTCATTGAACCCTATCTGACTGATCAATGGTATGTAAAAATTGCACCTCTGGCAGAACCTGCGATAAAAGCCGTTGAAAATGGTGACATTCGTTTTGTTCCGGATAACTGGAAAAACACCTATTTTGAGTGGATGAATAATATCGAAGACTGGTGTATTTCGCGGCAAATCTGGTGGGGACACAGAATTCCTGCCTGGTATGATGAAGATGGAAAAATCTATGTAGGCCATGATGAAAAAGCCGTCCGGTCAAAGCACCAATTAGATGACTCAATCAAATTGAGACAGGATGATGATGTCCTTGACACCTGGTTTTCCTCTGCCTTATGGCCCTTCTCCACTCTGGGCTGGCCTGAGAAAACACCAGAATTTGACACTTTTTACCCAACCAATGTTCTGGTAACAGGTTTTGACATTATCTTTTTCTGGGTTGCCCGCATGATCATGATGGGACTCAAATTTACCGGTAAAGTCCCATTTACTGAAGTCTACGTGCACGGTCTGGTCAGAGATTCACATGGCCAGAAAATGTCCAAGTCTAAAGGCAATGTCCTTGACCCGATTGATTTAATTGACGGCATTGAGTTGGAAACATTAGTTGAAAAGCGTACTAAAGGCATGATGCAGCCGCAAATGGCGAAGAAGATTGAAAAAGTCACACGCAAAGATTTTAAAGATGGTATCCCTTCTTTTGGTACCGATGCATTGCGTTTCACTTTTGCCATTCAGGCGACCACCGGACGCGATATTAAATTTGATATGGGCCGTATTGAAGGTTACCGCAATTTTTGCAACAAGCTATGGAATGCCTCTCGATATGTGTTAATGAATACCGAAGGTCATGACTGCGGTATTGGCGGTAAAGAAAAACACACAGATATGATTTTCAGCCTTGCTGACAAGTGGATTATTTCCCGTCTGCAGGAAACAAAAAAACAGGTCACTGACTCGCTTAATACCTATCGACTCGATCTGGCCGCCCAGGCAATCTATGAATTCACCTGGAATGAATATTGTGACTGGTATCTGGAGCTGTCAAAATCTGTTCTTAGTAGTGAAAGTGATGATTCTACTTCAGGTGAAGCCGGGCTTCGTGAAGCACAACAACAGGGGACACGATATACTCTTGTTCATGTGCTTGAAAATCTGCTGCGTATCACTCATCCGATTATGCCCTATATTACAGAGGAAATCTGGCAGCGTGTTGCACCGCTTGCAGGTATTAAGCAAGACTCCAGCAGACAAGAGACGATCATGCTGCAGCCCTACCCTGTACCCGATACCAATAAAATTGACCAGTCTGCACTGGTTGAAATGAACTGGCTGCAGCAGTTTATCCTTGGGGTACGTCAGATTCGAAGCGGCTATGATATCAAGCCGGGTAAACTGCTCACTGTTTTGCTGCAAAATGGTTCTGCAGCCGATAAAGAAAGGTTATTGACCAATAAACTCATGCTTAAGAAGCTGGCGCGTCTGGAAAGTATTAAATGGCTTGAAAAAACGGATGAAGTGCCTGAATCATCAACAGCCCTGGTCGGTGAAATGCAGATCCTTATCCCCATGGCGGGATTGATTGACATCGATGCTGAAAGAGAGCGGCTGAATAAGGAAATTGATAATAATCAGGGATTTATTAAAAGCCTTGAAGGTAAGCTGGCAAATGAAAACTTTGTCAGCCGGGCACCTGAGAATGTCGTTGCTATGGAACGCCAAAAATTATCCGATGCCCAGAGTAAGCTCAAAAACCTGACAGAACAACTTGAAAAATTAAAAACTTTGTAATTAGGAAAATTTAAGGTAACTTCCATGGTTCACAAGAAAGTAGTTCAAAAACAAAATGTACTGAACAAATTATTTAAACCTTTTTTTTCCTCATTTACTAAAGATAAATGGCACAGCCGTAATCCGGAAGTTAGAAAAAAGGCAGTTCAGGAATTACCGGTCAGTGATCAGGAAACCCTGAGCAATATTGCTATGAATGATTCTGATGAAACCATTCGTGCTATTGCCGCCAATAAACTCAGTGATCTGGATTTATTGCAGACTATTATCATGAAAGGCACCAACGGCACGGTTAAAGAAGCAGCACAAAATCGTCTTTTTCAGTTAATTTGCGGACTCAAACACCCTATTCCTGAATTTGATATCAGAGAAAAAATGATCCGCGGCAGCCGAAATTCTGCCCTACTTGAATTTGTCGCAGCCAATGCTGTGGAAGCCTCTTTAAGAGAAATCACCATTAAGAAAATCAGCAGAGATCCTTTATTGGGTAATATTGCTCTTGCCGATAATAATGCTCATATAAGACAGCTTGCTGCACAGCAAATTGCTAAACGTTCCACACTTGAGCGGGTGTCTAAACAATCACGCCGTAAAGACAAACGCGTTTATAAAATTGTCAAAAGCAAACTTGATCACATCATTGAAGATGAACAACGTCCTGCACTGCTGGCTAAAGAAGTCGTTGAGATTTGTAATAAGCTGGAAAAATTACATAAACGTAATCTTCTCCTTCAGGAAAAAACCACCTTCGAAAATTTTGTCGCACGCTGGAGTGAGATCCAGAATTTTGCTGACCCTGGAACCACGGAACGATATCATACCATCTGTTCCAGCATTATTAACAGTATGGATCAGCTCGAATTAGAACTGAATAAAGAACAGGATGCCATCCAGAATCTTGAAACGCTTCTAAGCAGTTTATCCAATGCAGTTGATGATTTGCTCAATGCCAGAGAAAGTGTTGAGCCTGATACTAATACCTCAGAACCTGCCTCAGAGACAGCTTCAGCTCAGGCATCAGACAGTAAACTGGAAGCAATAAAAACCACAGAAAAAATCATACAAAACCTGGATTCTGAGTGGCATGAAGTTATAAAAGCTGTCACTCATAATGATTTAATTTCGACATACAATTCTAAATTCCAGTCAATTCTTGATTTGGCAGATGCAAAAACAGTCTCAGAGACTGCTGATAAAAAGAATGATAATAAAACGGACAGCCTTGAAAAAATTCAATCTTTAACCGAGCAGGCTGAATATATGCTGGATAAATCCGGCTTTATTCTTGAAAAAACCATTTCAGCTTTACAGCATAAATTTCAACAGCAAATTGAAACATCTTATCAACATACTGACAATCAACCGGATGAAGTCAAGATCATTCAGCAAAAATTTGAATCTGCCATTCAGACTCTGAAAGAACAATCGACTGTACAACAAAAAAATGCCAAAAAGTTTAAACAACAAATTACGCTTCAAGCGGATAAAATTAAATCATTGATTAGCAATGGACTGGTATCAAAAGCGGAAAAATTACTCAGAGAGCAACTTAAAATAGTTGATCAATCTGATTTAATTTCTAACATTGACAAACAAAACCTCCACCATGAACTGCAGCAAATGCATTCTCAGCTCGATGACTTGTCTTCCTGGCGTAACTGGGCCCATGATAATGAGCGTGAAAATCTCGCTGTAAAAGCAGAACAACTTGTTCAACAGATAAGTAATTCTACAGAGCTTGAAAATGAATATACTGATATAACATCACAGGTTAAAGAGTTTAGAAAACAATGGAAATCAATGCACAGTCACACCCAGGAAGATATTTGGCAGCGATTTAACAATGCCTGCAACCTTGTCTATGAACAATGTAAACCATTTATCGATAAACAAAATGAAATACGCAAGGATAATCTAAAAACCAAACAGGATTTATGTAAGCAATTAGAAAATTACATAAAGACGATGGGCTGGCCTTCTTCCGGTTCTGACATTAAAAGCGTTGATGACAGTGCTGATAATACAGTAAAGGATAATAGCACAAAAATTAATCAGTCAATTGACTGGATTCAAGTTGATAAAATTACTAAACAGGCGCGTAAAGAATGGTCAGCTATTGGTTTTGTAGAGCGTAAACATCACAAAAGCATTAACCGCAGATTTGATAAAGATATTGACATTATTCGTGGTGAACTGAAACAAATCTGGCATATTAACCATGAAAAATTCTTTGATCTTATCCACAAGATTGAAGCATTGCATGACACCATTGATGATGATTTATCCGATGCTATTAATAAAGCCAAAAACTATCAAACACAGTGGAAGAAAATTGGCCCGGTCTCTTCCTATCAGCGGAATAAACTATGGAAAAGATTTCGTAAGGGATGTGATTTCGTTTTTGACAAACGTCAGGAAAATATTGAACAAAAAAACCAGCTTAACACTGAACGGCTTAGAGAGAAAGAAGCCATATGTGAAAATCTTGAAGCACTTAATCAACAGCCCCTCAAGCAGAAAGATCTGCAAAATGCCTATAGTGACATTGAAAATCTCTGGCTTGAACTTGTTCCCCAGGCAAAATCACTGAGTAAAGAAATCAATGCACGTTATACTCTGGCAGTTGAAGCTTATCAAAGAAAAATAAATGAGCTGATGATTGAACAACAAAAACAATTATTAGAACAAATCATCCAGCAGGCAGATTTATGTACACAGATTGAATCCTCAACGGATAGCAGTGATGAAGCCATGAATCAATTTAACCAGCGGTGGCAGGCACTTAATGAAAACAAGAGTGAAAACAATAGCAGTGATTCTAAACTTAAAAAACGCTATGAAAATGCCCTTAACTCAATTGCTGCTGATAAAGAGCCGCTCATTCAAATAGAGCTGGATAATAAGCGGCAATATTGCCTGAAATATGAAATATTACTGGGTAAAGAGACCCCGGCTGAAGATCAGCAATCCCGGATGGAAATGCAGGTTGAACTGCTTAATTCAAACCTTGGACAAAATCGTACTGAAAAGTCAGACAGCAGTCAAATCACTCATTTAGAACTGCAGCTTGAGTGGTATAAAATAAGTAATTATTCACAAAATAAGCAATTAGATGATCGCCTTATGAACATAATAGCCGATTAATCTTATTTATTAGCACCCTGACGGTAATGATTCTGCTTTGATGTGTTACTTCCGGAGCGATTTCCGGCTGCACGTTTCTTAGCAGCAATGTGTCTTCTGTTCTTACCGGCAGGTTTATGACCGCGAGCATTCTCTCCGGAACGCTGGCCATCACTATGCCCTACTCTTGGCTTTTTAGGTTTTTTATGTTTAGCAGGACGCTGACGTAAATTAGATACCGGTAAATCATGAACCGGATCAAAGCCTTCGATATATTCACGAGGTAATAATTGCTGAATCAGCTGCTCAATATCAGTCAGTAATTTAAACTCATCAGCACTGACCAGAGAAACAGCCTCGCCTGTGGCACCAGCACGTCCTGTACGGCCAATCCGGTGCACATAGTCTTCAGGCACATTAGGCAGATCAAAATTTACCACATGCGGTAATTGATCGATATCCAGACCACGTGCGGCAATATCGGTGGCGACTAAAACCTGCACAGAACCTTTTTTAAAGTCTGCCAGTGCCCGGGTTCGTGCTCCCTGACTCTTATTACCATGAATAGCAGCTGATTTAATACCATAGTTGTCCAGATAACGGGCTAAGCGATTGGCACCATGTTTCGTTTTGCTGAAAACAAGCACCTGCTCCCAGCGATTTTGACTGATTAAATGCATCAGCAGTGCGGATTTTTGTTTTTTATCAACAGGACAAATCCACTGCTTCACTGACTCCACAGTTGTATTTCGCGGACTCACTGAAATTTCAACCGGATTATGCACCATGCCTTTAGCTAAATTACGGATATCATCTGAAAACGTCGCAGAAAACATCAGGTTTTGGCGTTGTCTGGGCAAATAAGAGATGATCTTACGAATGTCATGAATAAATCCCATATCCAGCATTCGATCAGCTTCATCCAGCACCAGAACTTCAAGATGATCAAATCTGACGGCGTTTTGATTATACAAATCCAGTAACCGTCCGGGAGTAGCAACCAGTATATCAACGCCCTTCCTCAGTTTTATCATTTGCGGATTTATCTTAACACCGCCAAAAACCACGGTTGAACGTAACGGCAGATTCCGGCCGTAAGTTTCTACACTTTTTTCTACCTGAGCTGCCAACTCACGAGTCGGGGTCAATATCAATGCACGAGCCTGATTTGCCTGAGCAAGCCGGCCTTTTGCTAACAGCTCTAAAATCGGTAAGGTAAAACCGGCCGTCTTACCGGTGCCCGTTTGCGCAGCCGCCATAACATCTTTGCCCTCAATCACAGCAGGAATTGCCTGAGCCTGAATCGGGGAAGGAGTGTCATAACCCTGTTCAGCAATAGCATCAAGGATTGGGGCAGACAGGCCAAGTGAGGTAAAACTCATAGAATTTCTCTTAATTAATTGTCTTTCTGTATTTTATGTATCATGGTCATTAAACCTAAATTAATCAGTTGAGTCGTAACGAGAGCGATCAAGGTGCTGAAGATTCAAGGCTTTGCAGGTTATTTGGGA
Organism: Gammaproteobacteria bacterium; assembly: GCA_030632625.1. Classification (GTDB taxonomy): domain Bacteria; phylum Pseudomonadota; class Gammaproteobacteria; order GRL18; family GRL18; genus GRL18. The sequence goes on along the minus strand of DAOVUK010000001.1, from coordinate 8,041 downwards.
TTTATTCGTAGTCACCCTACGGGTGAATTCGAAATATTCTGAAAAGTCTTGAAGATTCAGTGCATTGGACGCTCGCAGTAGATTCAACTGATTTATTTAGGTTAAAGTAATACAACCATGATAAGGGGCGTGTAGCTTACAGGATATCCTGACAAAATACCATATAAATGAAACAGCTGGAGATGTTGTTATTGCATACTCTGCATTCTCCACTGTTTTGCGCTATCATAAACATCAAGTATCACGGACATAGCCTGGTATCCTTGTCCTTTTTATTCGCCAGTGCTGATACTGGCAGACTCAGGTGCTGGATTTACTAAGCTATGTGCCTGTTTTTTAGAGCAGGTACAAGTACAGTCACATGGACTCTGATATGACTCACTCCACTGGTTATTATAGGCTTGATTCCAGCGATTCCAATATGGATTATATCTATAACGATAATAAGAATTGTAGTTATTATCATAATATGGATGGTATCTTGAATTATAGTAAGGAGAATCCCATCCATAATAATCGTTGTCACCACTGAAATCAAAATCAAAGAAAAAAGCCTGTGACTGCTGTACAGGTATTAATAAACAGGAAAGCAGTAGAATTAAATAGAACATAGATGAAAGTTTCATAACACACCTCCCGATTGAATAATCTATCATCTCAGGCAGGCTGGCATAAGAAGTCAGAACCCGTCTTTATCCCCCCAAATTTACTTTTGGCAAAATCAAAATCAATTTCCATCATTTATACCGTTATCTATACCCGTGATACTTGGAAATGCACCCCAAGGGCACTTCCTTCGGGGCGCAGCGAGGCATTTTGACTTAGAGCCGATTGAGTGTATAAGTACTACATGATTGAGGCTTTAAGTTACTTCTCATAAATAAAGAGAACGAAGTCTGCATTTTCTCTTCGTAGAGCCTACTTTTGGCAAGTATCATGGGTATATATTTACGGCTCCCTCACTTATAGTGTGGCATATTATTTCTCATTATCAATAGATTAATATATAATAATCAGCTAATATTGATCTCTATCAATTGACAGGTTCATCACCTGCCATATAATCATTGAGGAACTATATCTCTTACTAATTAAGGTCTTAAAACTGATGGCAAGTGGAATATTTGCAATTCTTGATGATGTCGCTATGCTGCTGGATGATGCGGCAGTAATGAGTAAAATTGCGGCAAAAAAAACAGTCGCTTTATTAGGCGATGATCTGGCTGTCAATGCAGAAAAGGCGACGGGATTTTCTGCCTCACGTGAACTGCCGGTAATTTGGGCCATCACGAAGGGCTCAATGCTCAATAAAGTCATCATTCTGCCAATTGCCTTTTTGTTAAGTGCCTTCATGCCCTGGCTAATCGTCCCTATATTATTGCTTGGTGGTGCTTATCTTAGTTATGAAGGTGCAGAAAAGGTATATGAATGGTTCGTGAAACACGAACCGGAAACGATTGCGGCAAAAGAGACCGCCAGTGCAAAAGATGTTGTGGTCCTCGAATCAAAAAAAATTAAAGCCGCCGTGCGTACTGATTTTATCCTCTCCATTGAAATCGTCATCATCTCGTTAGGAACAGTGCTTGAACAGTCTTTGATAATACAGGTTTTAGTCGTCAGTTTTATTGCTCTGCTGGCAACAGTCGGTGTCTATGGACTGGTTGCACTTTTGGTGCGTATGGATGATACAGGCCTTCATTTCATTGAGTACTCGGCATCCCTGGAGGGATTTAAAGCACGCATAATGAAACGTGGCGGAGAATTTCTGGTGGCGGCTTTGCCAAAAGTGATCCGCTTTCTTGGCCTTGTTGGTACGATTGCAATGCTGTTAGTAGGGGGTGGAATGTATGTTCACAATATTGACATGCTGCATCATTTTTTATCTGGTATTCCTTCAATAATCTCTGAACTGGTCGTTGGCCTGATGATTGGCATGTTCTTGCTGATAGTGATGCATTTTGTGAATGCTCAGAAAAATGAAAAAAGTGACGCACCTGCTTAAACCTGGAAAAATCAGTTGAATAGTACCCCAAGGGCACCGAATCTTCATGGCTTTACAAGTTATTTTAGCTTTATTCGTAGTCACCCTTGTATGATGAAATTAAAATGTTTTGGAAAGCCATGAAGATTCGGTCCCCTGGGCGATCGTAATAGGTTCAAGTGATTTTTCCAGGTTAAAGTGTATTGACTCGAACTCGATCTTACAAGGATCATATTACAGCTTGAATCTAATCTTACAATTTTGTCGCTAAAGCCGAAAATTAGAATTTTCTTATTCAATACACTAAGGGCGTTTAGCGGTTATTTTAGTAACCAGCTTAAATGTAGTTCACGAACCTTTTTGGAAATAATAGGAAAACGCTTCTTTTATATTTGAAATCCACAAAGCCGCCATTTTAAAAGCTCAAAAAAAACAGTTAGAATTATTTTTTAACTTCAGTAGAAAAGAGCACAAACCGGTAGTTGTTCCGGCAGCAATATGCTCATTGCAGACGCTCACTATCAGGATTATGAACTAGTCCTGTCGTCCCAATCCCGCCATTAGAGCAAATTTATTCGAACTTGAATTCAGTAAAAAAGCAGCAATTATAAATTCAACTACATCATCAGTGAAATATTAGATTTTAATATCTCTGTGAGTACTAAATGCTCATTCTTAGGACTTTATTCAAGCACATTTTTAGGTGCTTCCTGACTGAGCAGCCATTCAATTTAAGTATTTTGGTGTTTTTTTTAATTTTCTCTTGAATATGATCTGAATTATTAAGGCGATTATAGTAATACTCCAGACAATAACTGCACCACTTGGTAAATCGATTATCGAAGAAAATATTAACCCCAAACCATATCCCAAAATACCGACGGTATAGCCAATTATTAACGCTGGTTTGGCTTTATAATTATTACTGGCCAGAGCTGGAATAATAAGACTGGCAAAAACCAGATAAACCCCAACCAATTGAACCGAGCTGGTTACGGCCATAGCAAAAATCAGATAAAACCCCATACCATTAAAGTATTGTCTGAACTTAAACCATGCAACTAAAATAGCTATTGTCATTAACGCAATTGGTATAAGTTGCTCCCAGGTAACCCAAAGGATCTGACCCACTAATAACTCTTTAAGATGCTCGCCCCCCTGAGGATTATTTGCCAATAATAAAATGCTGGCTGTTGCTGACAAAATAAATATCACGCCTATCAGTGCTTCTTGAATTGAGCCCCAAAATTTTTCCATCAAACTTAATATCCAGGCACCAATCAAGGCACTGGTTAAAGCAGCCAATTGCACTTCCCAGCCATGTGCCTGCCAACCAAATTGGCTGGCTAGAATAACACCCAGTCCGGCAATCTGCGCGATGGCCAGATCAATAAAAATAATACCCCGCTTGAGCACCTCCTGTCCTAATGGTACATGAGTAGCCACAACTAGAAGTCCTGCTATAAAAGCGGGGCCAAGGATACTTAAAGTCATTCCGTCAACGTTCATTGTTTAATATCCAGGAGCTGACTTAAAATCCTCTCATACCACTGAAATAAGGTCTCGTCACTGCTTACACTGAAGGGTAATGCAACGACAGGAATATGGGTCTTATCTGCCAGCCAGCGAACAGCTTTGTCATTTTGATAGGTTGCATAAAGGATCATGTCCGCCTGATTCTGCTTCAATTCAGCAAGAACCTGTGTCAAATGTGCGCTGCTTGGTGCAATCCCGGGTTTTGGCTCTAATGTTGCCACTCGTTCTAATTTTAACCAGTCTTCAAGATAAACCCAGCTATTGTGATTAACAACAATTTTTTTGCCCCGTAATGATTGACTTTGTTGTTCCCAATTGGTGATCGCTCTGGACCATGTATTCTTAAAACTGATCCAATTATTTTGATAATCGTTCTGATTATCAGGATCAATTAGACTTAGAGTCTTAGTCAGTGCTCCAGCAATAATCATGATTCTGTGCGGATCAAGATGAATATGTGGATTACCATCGGCATGAACATCCCCAAGGCTACGATCCAATAATTTAGGCTTTTCCAATAAAGTCACATGATCTGCGCTCATAAAATGGCCTGGTTGACCCGTCAGAATTTTTCCATTACCGGATTTTCTTAACAGTAGCGGCAACCAGCCCGCTTCTAATTCTGCTCCAGTACAAATCAGAAGATCGGCACGGCGAGTTTTCGCGATTAAACTGGGTCGAGCTTGTATGTGGTGCGGATCCTGTAATGCTGTTGTTGCACTAAAAACGCTTACCTTGTCGCCACCTAAAATCTGCACCAGTGATGCCCATTCGGGTTCACAGGCAAAAACATTAATTACTGAGTGACTATTGTTTGCCCAGAGAGAAAAAGCTAACATTATAAACAGGTGTTTTTTTATTGGATTAAACATTCTTTAATTCTCCTAGAATTGGTGAGCGCCATGACTGCCCAGGCTGAGGGTATATTGTAAAAAAATCTGGTTATCAGCATTTTCATAAGAATCATCCCGGTTATATTGTAATCTTATCCGGCTGTATTCACTGGGTAGCCATTCCAGCATCGCACTATAACGTTCTGGTGTATGTCCTTTGTCATCAAGTCCTGCTTCAGCCAGTACATCTTCATCCGAACCTTTATTATTACTACTGAGTCGATCATAACGAATACCTGTTCGCCAATGAGGCTTAAATTGATAGATAGCCTGAGCATACCAGCCATCCTTTTGACCATCGTAAGTTGAAAATTCTTCCGGTGGTCCACTATTGAGCATCGTAATGCTTCCATCTTCACGAAGGTCAAAATATTCGAACTGGAGTTTAAAATTTCGACTGGTTGGATTGCCATTGGGAGCCCATTTGTAAACCAGATCCAAAGAACTGATCTTGCTATCCCCTGAAAATGATGAGGTTTCTGCTGCCGCGCCTTCATGGCTGTGGCCACCACTAGTACGGTCATCGACATCATTTTCTCGCCAGTGATTGAGTCCAAGTTGCCAACTATGTTCTATACCAATGTCTCCTCCAATATTAGCAAAAACGGTCCAGGCCCCCACACCGTCATGACTACCTCCTCCTGGAAAACGATCACCACGAAATAATTCAGTACCTACTTGCATAAATGTATCGGTTGGTGCCACATAGGTTACTTGTAATCCATCATCGCGAAGTTGATCACCAAACAACCCCCGATAAATTAAAGGTGCGTCGGCAAAATCCCAAAGATGTTCATGCTGTTCATTCAGATAACCAATAGCAGAATAAAAACGTCCGGCTTTTAATGTTAGTCCATGTCCTAGTCCCAGAGTTTGAATATAAGCCTCTTCCAAATCGGTTTTAGTTTCACCTTCATGGTCATGGATTGCCAATGTTGCTTTACCATAAAATTTATCATCTGCATTGGCGCTGATAGTCAATTCAGTATGGCCAATTGAAAAACCTTCTTCTCCCAACCCCGCTTCATTTCCAAGAGCGAAACCAGGTAATTTATAGGCGTCTGAATCATTATTAAAATCTGCATATCGACCGTCCAGTATAAGACTGATCTCAGGATTAAAATTACCTTGTCCTGTTCTTGAAGTGTTTTTTGTTTTTTCGACTTTCTCAGCGACCTGTTCTACTTTTTGCTGTGCTATCTGTGCCTTTTCTTCCGATTGTTTCAATCTGTTTTCCAACGCATTAATACGTTGTTCATAATCTTTTTTTAATGCTTCAACCTGTATTCTAAGGGCCTCAATATCACTAATGGCCCACACAGGGTTGATGTTTGATATGGCTGCAATTGTTGCAGCCGCGAGAAATTTTTTACGCATAAGAAACTCTTCCGTAATCAAGAAAATTCAGTTACAAATACTTAATATTTATAACGGTGTAATAATTTGTAAAGGATTACGAAAAGAAAGGAGGAGCTCGGGCCTGATAAACGCTCAGTGAAACAGATAATTCAGAAATGATGAAACAAATATCCGGAGCATCATTTTTTATGACCGGCAAATCAATATTGTTAATAACAAGAGTACTATCCGTTTGCTCTACAGCAGCAAAAACCTTACAAGACTCATGGGAGTTATGAAAAGGATGTTCTTCTGCATGAACAAGCACACCCAATTGCCCAATAAGCAAGAGAATACTTATCAAAGAAGTATATATTAGATTGTTTTTATGATGCTTCATTGGTAATTGTTATGCACTTTAACAGAATTAACTCAGATAATTACTGTCTCTTTTGAATTTTATTTTAAATGATAACAACTTTCATTATCATTACAAGACTGACTGGTTAAATGAGTATCTAGCTCAATTTATATATTTTACTCAGATAATTTATCATCAAATTAATTCCACTTGTACTTAATTTATTTAAAATGGACTAATTTTCCCCATTTAGATAATTGGCCTCAATTACTGCTATAGTCGTTTACTTACGATATTAAGTCCCCATCATTAAATCAATACACGCACTAATCTCAGAGATAAAAAAGACATCCCGGCTAATTTTTTAATTATTGGGAATTGCCGGTTTGTGGAATTCAATTCGAGAAGATTAAATATACAAAATTGGTGCTTAAGGTCAAAACCTGCATATTCACCGAAGGTCTGCTTACACCACATTGCTGCCGAATCAACCACCGCTTAGTGCTCTTACCGACATAAAATTTTAATATGTCACCGATAAATTTGACGTTTTAGAAATTACTGCTTTTTGTCCTGGATAAGAATCTGGAGAACATTGTCCAATTAACAGAAAAGGGTCGTGATCTATATTTTAGCTGGTTACTGAAATAGCAGTTTACGTCCAATGCTCTAATATTAGTTACATACTTATTTCTGTAGCTAAGGGTCTTGCTAACATATTAGAAAACCTTCTTACATTCAATTTTAAATGACTTAAAATGATAACTGGACATCAGTCCCGCACAGGAAGGTTCGTCTGACACAGCGAGAAATACAGTGATAGTACGGGTATATGAGAGGCTGATTTGTTGGTGTCGGGGGGTTAGCATTTGATTAACTCCATTTAATCATACTGAACGATAGTAAAGTGAGTATAAATTATAAATGTACGTTATTCAACAACTCAGGTATGAGTTTTTAAACAGGCGCTATGATCAAAATACAACCAAACATCTGATGTAATTCAATTAAATTGTTTTTCAATTACTTTTGGCGTACAATTATATTTATTTGATACGTCAAAAGGAACTGCCATGCAAACCAAACTAACACTTCGACTTGAAAATACATTGATAGAGCAAGCAAAAAACTATGCAAAACAACATGATAAATCACTCTCTCAAGTTGTAGCAGATTACTTTCAAATATTAACACAACAATCTAAAAAATCTGGCATATCTCCTATCACAAAGTCATTAATTGGAATTTTAGACTCCAATCGTGATGAAAGTGATTATAAAAAACATTTAGAGGAAAAGTACCTTTGAAAATAATGTTTGATACTAATATTATTCTTGATGTTTTATTGAACAGAGAACCCTTTGTTGAGCTTTCAGCTAATATTGTTAGTTCGGTAGAAAAGAAAAATATTGAAGGGTATTTATGCGCAACAACTATTACAACATTAGACTATTTAATCTCTAAACAAGCAAACCGAAATAAAGCGAGAACAGAGATACAAAAGTTATTAAATATGTTTGAAATATCAGAAGTTAACTCAAAGGTGCTTGAAATCTCACTTAACTCTGGATTCAAAGACTTTGAAGATGCAGTCCAATATTATTCTGGTGAGTGTTGCGGAGTAAACGGTTTGGTTACAAGAAATGCAAAGGATTATAAGCAAGCAAAATTACCCATTTATACTCCAGATGAGTTATGGGGAATTATTTCAATTTCTTAATATAAAAATCATAATAAGAAGTTCCTCATGGAAAATTTTGTCTTTGGTTGAGTGTAAGTTATGGGTGTTTGGAAATGCTTCTGCGAGGGAAGTTAATATAATCAAGTTTGATTAGATGGCTGTCCGATTAAGCCTCGTCCCTAAAGAAGCTTTGTCTGTTAAAACTTATAGTTCAAATATAATCGAGTATCGATAAAATCATCTGTGACACT
>DAOVUK010000481.1 GCA_030632625.1 Gammaproteobacteria bacterium | reverse complement strand
TTTTGCTGCTGTTGGTAAAAAGCTCGCAGCACCCACCCATTCACTCACCTCATCAATAAACTCATCTTGTGAATAATTAAAAAGATCCACGGTCATCTGACAGGCAACCATATTGACCCCCGCTTCCAGGGACAATTCTCTTAATTCACCAATACCGGCAACCCCTTTAGCTTTGGTAGTCTGCTGCATCATATAAGTGGCCATAGCTTCAAAACCTGGAACATTGGATGACAGCGCATTGGGTATATTAATATTGATATTTTTTAACCACTGCGGCCCATAGGGCATTTTCATGGGCATAGCTGGATTGCCTAAAGGACTGACTTTAAGCTGCAGATCCTTTTTCAGCAATTCCAGACCATAAAAGGTAAAGAAAATTGAAACATCCCAGCCTAATGCAGCAGCGGTTGAAGCAAGAATAAAGGGCGGATAAGCCATATCCATTGTGCCTTTGGTGGCAATAATAGTCATGGATGGCGTTTTATTTGCCTCATATTTTTCCATTTCATCTGCAAATTTTTGCTGGAACCAGGTATCCAGCTCTTCCGGTTTGAGCAATAAATTATCTGCAATTGCTGCATTGTTCACAGTGAGTTCAGTTGACATCGTGCTTCTCCTTTTGGACATTTAACTTAAAAGAATCAGTGTATAATTCAAAAACTTTAATTAATAGTAGACTGGTCAGTTTATTTTGTATGTGAAAAAATCGATTTGATTTATTTTATCCCCTTTTTTTTGGAGGCTCTTCCTGCTGACGTACAAACAAGACGACAAAACAGACCGGTCAACTATCTTCTTTGTCTTAAAATAGGGCAGCCACTGGTGGTTGCCCTGATAATATATTTTAATCGGTATCAGATATTCTGACCTTTAAAACCAATCAATTTAGAAACATAAGGTAATAATTGCTTCACAACTTCTGGATCATTTTTGGTTTTAGCAACAAGTAACACCCCTTCACCATAAGCCAGGCAAACCTGAGCTAATTCGGAGGTATCAGCATCCTGGTCAATTTCACCTGCTTTTTTGGCGTCATCCAGCACATCGACAAACACATAAAAAATTGACTCAAATAAGGTCTCAACTTTTTTACGAATTTCTTCATCCTGAGTACTCATTTCCAGAGCAATATTACCCATGGGACAGCCTAAAACATATCCGTATTGTTCTTTTATCTGTACCTGGTGCTGATACGCATATTCAATAAAACGTTCAAAACGCCTGGATGGCGTCAAATCTTTAGCAAATGCCGGCAGTAATATACTTTCGATCATTTGCATTTTAAGTTGTTCCAGCACTTCTACAGTTAACGCGCTCTTTGAAGAAAAAAAGTGATAAAAACTGCCTTTTTGTACTTTAGCATCCTTACAAATTTCCTGAACACCGACATCGCTATAACTTCTGGAGTACATCAGCTGTTGTGCGCTATCCAGTAGGCGTTGCTTCGTTTCCTGACCTTTAGACATAATACTATTAACCTTTGCATACAACTTTATTCTAGTTGACCGTTCGGTAAAGTCAACCTTTATGTTTTGTTTATATGAGAAAATAGAAATATTCATACATATTTCTACTGACAGAATGGTATAATTTTACCATTTATAGTCCTATATTAATATTCGCTCACTTTATTTTTTATCTACTTTACAGGAAACACACTCTATGAGTTCCAGCGGTACTAAACGTCCCAGCGGTCGCGCTAATGATGAACAGCGCATTGTCAAAATTACCCGTAATTACACCAAACATGCTGAAGGCTCAGTATTAATCGAAAGTGGTGAAACCAAGGTGCTTTGTACCGCATCAGTTGAAAACCGGGTACCCGGTTTTTTAAGAGGCAAAGGTCAGGGCTGGGTTACTGCTGAATATGGTATGCTGCCGCGCTCTACAGGAAGCAGAATGCGTCGTGAATCTTCCGCCGGCAAGCAGAGTGGGCGTACCATGGAGATTCAGCGTCTTATTGGTCGCTCCCTGCGGGCAGTCATTGATCTGGAAGCATTAGGAGAAAACACCATCACTCTGGACTGTGATGTGATTCAGGCTGATGGCGGTACCCGTACGGCATCAATATCAGGGGCTTATGTGGCTCTGGCGGATGCCGTTAATTACATGCTTGAAAAACAGATGATCACCAAGAATCCAATTCATGGTCATGTCGCCTCAATTTCTGTGGGTATCTATAACGGCGAGCCTGTTCTGGATCTGGACTATGCCGAAGATTCCACTGCAGAAACGGATATGAATATTGTCATGAACGAAGCCGGCGGCTTTATTGAGGTTCAGGGCACTGCTGAAGGCCATGCTTTTCAATCTAATGAACTCACTGCGATGCTGGAATTGGCTAAAAAAGGCATTAACCATCTGATTGAAAAACAGACTGAAGCATTAGCTTAAGCTTAAACCTGCTGTCATTAGTTAACTAAAAGAGTATAAAAATGAGTTTGGATAAAAAAATTGTGTTAGCCAGCGGCAATAAAGGCAAGGTCAGAGAATTTGTAAAAATGTTCACTGATCTGGAGCTGAATATCATACCGCAAACTGAATTAGGTGTCGGAGATATACCGGAAACCGGCACCACCTTTGTTGAAAATGCCATTATCAAGGCACGCTATGCTTCAGAAATCACCGGCATGCCGGCCATTGCCGATGACTCCGGTATCGAAGTTGACTATCTCTGTGGTGTGCCCGGTATTTATTCAGCACGCTATTCAACACTGGGCGGTGATAGTGGCGAGTATGGCGGCAGCACAAAGG
>DAOVUK010000058.1 GCA_030632625.1 Gammaproteobacteria bacterium | reverse complement strand
TTACTGGACAATTTTGCCTTTCTGGCCGCTGGCCATCTGAGCATAAAGCTTATCCAGATCAAACTGAGCATCGAGGATCAGATCGGCCACTTCCCGGGCAACTCCCTGACCGCCTTTTGCAATAGTAATATAATCAGCGCTCTTTTTAACAAACGCATGGGCATCCTGAACCGCAATCGACAGACCAACTCTGGTCATCACCGGCAGGTCAATCACATCATCACCTACATACGCCGCCTGCTCGCTGTCCAGCGATAAAACATCCAGCAATTCGGCAAACGCCTCCAGCTTATTATTACAACCCGGATAAAAATGCTCAACGGATAAATCATTCATCCGTCGTGTCAATGGGCCGGAGTCTTTGGCCGTAATCACAGCAACGCTGATCCCCTGCTGTTGCAGTAATTTAATGCCGACGCCATCTTTTACATTAAATTGTTTAAATAATTCACCTTCAGGGCCATAGCTGAGCATACCATCGGTTAAAACACCGTCAACATCAAAAATAAGCAGTTTGATTTGCTGGGCTTTTCTTTTAATCATAATATTAACATCTTACATCTGCTCTTGTAGGTTGGCGGTGAGCTTGCGAACCCCAACAAAAACACCGGCAAACATCTGTTGGGGTTCGCTAACGCTCACCGCCAACCTACGAAAAACAGACCGTTTTTTTATTGAGAGGATAAACGTTGGATTTATCTAATCTTCTGGTAATTTCATTCAACACCAGCCATTTTTTACTACACCAGTCAGGCGCCAACAATAAATCTTCAGAAGCGGTGCCTGTCAGGCGATGAAAAATCATATCATCCGGTGCCATATTAACCATCTCAACGACAGTATCAACATATTCATCCATCGTGAGCGCTTTAAAATCACCACTTTTCCATTGACGTGCAATCTGGGTGCCTTTAACAATATGCAGGGGATGAATCTTAATGCCTGCAGGTTGCGTTTCTAATACCCGGGACATACTGGTGAGGCTATGCTCAGCGGTCTCACCGGGTAAACCAACGATAAGATGAGTACAAACCTGCAGACCATAATGATGTGCCCGTTGTATGGCATCCTGATACTCAGCAAAACCATGGCCACGATTGACCCTATCCAGTGTCTTATCAAAACTGGACTGCAGACCCAGTTCTAACCAGATCTCATAGCCCTGCTGCTGATATTGTGTCAATAATTTTAACACACCATCAGGCACGCAATCAGGTCGTGTACCGATGGATAAACCAATCACATCAGGATGAGACAAAGCATTGTCATAAAGTGATTTTAAATAGCTGATATCAGCATAGGTATTGGTGTAGGCCTGAAAATAGGCCAGAAAGCGGGTAGCACCGGTACGCTTTAATATAACCTGCCGTCCAGCGTCTATTTGAGCATCAACTGCGGGCGGCTTTCTGGAATTAGGACTAAAGGACGTATTATTACAAAAGGTGCATCCGCCAATGCCTTTTGTACCATCCCGGTTAGGGCAGGTAAACTGAGCATCGATCGACAGTTTATGAACTTTGTAACCATACTTTTCACGCATCGCCCGCCCAAAAGTCAGGACGACCTGATCAAGATACATAAGGAGTGATGTTGTTCTGTTTGAAGGTTAACATGGGAAAAAAAATAGCAGTCCTTACAATTAAAAATTTAATTGTAAATAAATTTGACACTTTAAACAATCAGAAAATCTGGCCTGCAGCAATGCAGCTCAACTTAATTGATAATATTGATAATATTTCTGGCAACATCAGAGTTTCGACGATGTTTGCGCCGCTCTTTTCCACAGCGTCGTTCACAATCCACCTGATGTTTATCACAATCAGTTAAAGGAAATGCCTTATTTAAATTCCTTCTATCCCCCGTTACCTGCTGCATTCTTAGCCTCTTATAATTTTTCAGGATAACTGTGTTTTATATACTTTCTCTTACTATAGCTTGTTTTTGAAAAAAAAGTCTTATTTATTTTTATAATTACTTTAAATCATTAACATACCAGTCCATTGCTTCTTCAAGACCCTCATCGATCACATGACTCGGCTCATAACCCAGAAGAGTTTGTGCTTTACTAATATCGGCCTGAGAATGTCGAACGTCACCTGCGCGAAAATCCCGGTAAAGCAGTTCCGTTTCTTTAAGTTCCGGCAGTCTTGCTTTAAGTTTATCTTGAATAAAATGAAATAATTCAGTCAATGTTGTGCGGTGATTCAGGGCCACATTATAAACCTGATTAGCCGCCTCCTCATTTTCGCTGGTTGCAGCAAGAATATTCATCTGCATCACATTTTCTATATAACAAAAATCCCGACTGGTTTCACCATCACCGTTAATATATACCGTTTCATTTGCCATAATACTGGCCACCCATTTGGGGATCACCGCCGCATAAGCACCGTTGGGATCCTGACGTTGACCAAAAATATTAAAATAGCGCAGACCAATTGCTTTAAAACCATAAGTCCTGGCAAAAACATCAGCATACAGTTCATTGACGACTTTTGTTACGGCATAGGGCGACAAAGGGCTGCCAATTTTATCTTCAACCTTGGGTAAATCAGGATGATCCCCATAAGTCGAGCTTGATGCGGCATACACAAAACGGGAAACTTTGGCATTTTTTGCCGCCACCAGCATATTTAAATAGCCGGAAATATTATTTTCATTGGTGGTGATCGGATCTTCAATAGAACGCGGCACTGAACCTAATGCTGCCTGATGTAAAACAAAATCAACGCCATTACAGGCTGATTCACAGGTTTTAAGGTCACGAATATCACCCTCAATAAAGGTGAAATTGTCCCATTGTTCAGACGACACAATGGCTTGAACCTGATCAAAATTGTGTTGATGTCCGGTCGAAAAATTATCCAGGCCAACTACTTTTTGATTATTTACCAGTAAAGTTTCTAACAGGTTTGAGCCGATGAAACCTGCCACACCGGTGATTAGCCATGTTTTGGGGTTTTCATTGAGTTGCGTTAATATTTGTTCGTATGTATTCATTTTTTGTATTGTCATCAAATTTTAATTTTATACTTTAATGCCTTTTGCAATGGACATAGCAATATTTGGACTTTCCGGGTTAACAATCAGGGCTTGCTTCGCAGGTGAGACTAACACATCCATATCTTCCATTGGTACTGCACCAAGCAGGACTTCATCACCTAACACTAATGCACCAGTAAAACAGGCTCTGTTTTCAAACTTAATAGATATTGGCCCCATATAGGGTACTAAATGTTTTCGGCCATCCGCAGTGGTTACTTCCCGCTTATATAACTCATCAAGTTTAAGCTGTATTGCAATATGCTCAGGTATACATAAATGTAAAGCACCCGTATCAACCAAAGAACTTATTGTGATTGGCTTTATCTCTCGATCTCTGGGGTTTGAGAGTTCTATTTCTGCTTTAATCAGACCCATTTTTTATCCATATTATTTGAGAATTAAGATAGCTTTTTTGTTGGGCTTCGCAGGCTCAGCGCCAACCTACAGTCACGCTTATGTTTTCGTACCCCAAGGGCACTTCCTTTGGGCGTAGGTTGGTGCTGAGCCTGCGAAGCCCAACATTTTTTGAAATTATAAACGACCATCAACCTCATCTGCTTTTAGCAGATACTTGATATCATAGACTACATGCTTTTCTTTGCCTAGTTTATGAATAGCGGCGGCCCCCATCTTTTTAAACTCATCGTGAGAAACAGCCAGAATAATAGCATCATATTGACCGTCTTTGGGCGCGTCAATGGGTGTTATATTGTATTCATGCTGAGCTTCGGTTTTATCAACCCAGGGATCATAAACATCAATATTCGCACCATATTGATTCAGCTCCTCAACCATATCAACAACACGAGTATTTCTCAAATCGGGACAATTTTCTTTAAAGGTCAATCCCAGGATTAACACATTCGCTTCAGCAATATGAATACGTTTTTTCAGCATCAGCTTAACAACTTCAGAAACCACATAGGGTCCCATATTGTCATTCAGTCTCCGACCCGCAAGGATCATTTCAGGATTGTAACCAATTTCCTGCGCTTTATGGGTCAAATAATAGGGATCAACACCAATACAGTGACCACCGACAAGACCGGGACGAAACGGCAAAAAATTCCACTTTGTTCCAGCCGCTTTAAGCACTTCTTCGGTATCAATACCTAAGCGATTAAAGATAAGAGAAAGTTCATTAATCAGGGCGATATTAACGTCTCTTTGCGTATTTTCGATGACTTTTGCAGCTTCAGCGACTTTTAAACTGCTGGCTTTATGTGTTCCTGCCGTAATAACACTTTGATACAGGCTATCCACATAATCCGCTATTTCAGGTGTTGAGCCGGAAGTGACTTTTAAAATATTAGTCACACGGTGTTCTTTATCACCAGGATTAATTCGCTCCGGGCTGTAACCTGCATAAAAATCCTGGTTAAACGTCAAACCTGATGTTTTTTCAACTTCAGGGATACACACTTCCTCAGTGGCACCCGGATAAACAGTGGACTCATAAATGATCACATCACCCTTTGAAATAACCGTGCCCAACATAGCGCTGGCCTTAATCAGAGGGGTTAAATCAGGATTTTTATTCTTATCGATGGGCGTTGGCACAGTCACCACATAAACATTGCAAGCTTTAAGAACATCAACAGAAAAGGAGTATTGCAACTGTACCGCTTCTTTTAACTCTTCAGCACTGGCTTCTAAGGTACTGTCAATTCCTGACATCAATTCATTCACCCGTGGCTCATTAATATCAAAACCCACAACAGGCATTTTTTTACCAAATTCTACAGCTAAAGGCAAGCCAACATAACCTAAACCAATAATCGCTAATTTTGTATTTTCTAAAGTTAACATTAATTATTCCTAATTATTTATACTAAGGTATTGCATTGCATTGTAATTCACATCTTCAGCACACAGGCCAAAGACGCAAAACATTATATTGATATCATTTAATGCTTTGCCAGAGACGGAAACAGTGGGAGATAGTAATTGGAAAAAAGCTTTAAGGATAAAGAAGAAGGTGCCGTTTAAAACTTTTTGTCCAGTGATTTTTTAAATGACTCAATTTCTTTTTCAACCCGGCTTTCAAAATCCTTAATCGTATCCTCAATATCCACAAAATCAGAAGATAATACTGGATTTACAGAAATGACTTTTTTTTCTACCGGTTTACATTGACTTATTTTTGTTTCAGTTAACCCGGTTATATTTGCAGCACTGACATTCTTTTTTTTCAGTTCCTCGACTTTCGGGTGAGACGCATCCGCAGAAGTTGCCATTGGCAGTACCTGACCATTCATACCTGCTGCCGCAGGTTGTTTGGCAGTGCGATTAATATTATTCGGCGGTACCTGCCTTAAAATCTGTGTTGCCTCTTTCTCTTCATGCAATTTAAGCGGGCTGGTGATCTCCTCTGCCAATTCATCTGCAACGGTTTGAATGTGCTCTATTGTAAAAAAGCTGATTTCTTCAAGATATCCAAACAACAAAATCCGGTCACAAAACACATTAATTCTTCTAGGCACACCTTCCGTCAGCTTATGCACCAATTTCAACGCGGCATCGTCAAATAAAGGGCCTCCTGCCCAGCCAGCCGCTTTTAAACGGTAATTTACGTAAAGGTTTGTTTCATGTTCTTTCAGGGGGCCTAAATGGCAGGAAGCAATAACACGCTGGCGCAGCTGCTCCATCGAACTATCTTGTAAGGTAGTAATAAATTCTTTCTGACCAACGAGAAAACTTTGAATCAGAGGCTTATTATCGATTTGAAAATTAGACAGCATTCTGAGTTCTTCAACCGTCTTAGTAGGCAGGTTCTGTACTTCATCCACAACCAGAACGACACGCCGTCCCAGTTTATGGGCCGAATTTAAAAATGCTTTAAACTGATTCAATAAAGCGGCCTTGGTAAGCCCTCTGGAAATCAATTCAAAGGATTCACAAATCATTTCCATCAAATCATGCTCGCCCAGATGGGTCGTGACCAGCTGTTTAGCAATATAGGTCTGATGATCAAGACCGGCGATAAGATTTTTTACGATCGTTGTTTTACCAGTACCTATATCACCCGTAACTACAATAAATCCCTCCCCCTGACTCAAACCATATTGAAGATAAGAAAGTGCTCTTTTATGCCCTTTACTGGCAAAAAAGATACGCGGATCAGGCGTCATCTGAAAAGGATTGTCTCTTAATTTATAATATTCTTTATACATACTAGTTTGATACATCAATGGGGTTCAAAAAAATAAAAGATTAAGTTTTCTGTGATTACTAACATACCTGATAACATCAGTCATTAAGCCTATCAATAAACTAATTCTAGAGTAATTTCTGGATATATTCAATTTCAGATGACGCAAATTGGTAAATTGATCGCACTAAGTAAGACAGTCCTTACATAGCTTTCTATAAAAGCCCTGATATCTGTTCAATTTAAATCAGGCATAAGTGCGCCGACGTTTTTTTCTATGTCTTTTACTATGTCTTTTACTATGCCTTCTGGCTTGCCTCTTTTTTCGTCTCTCCCTGCCTGCAATGATTTTTTTTACAATAAAACTGATTGTTTTCCCTAAAATCAAAATACCGGCAATAATAAGAAACGCATTTTTGAGTAAATCATATATACCATCAAATAATTCCCTGACCATCGCTTTATCAGGTTCTTTCTTATCATAAAGAGCAGGAGGTAGATTTTTATTGGATAGCTCTTCTAATGTTTTGCCTTTAAGCAAGGTCATTTCTTTTGATGATTGTTGTAAAATCAACTCTTTTGAGTCAGAATCTTTCGTAGAAAAATCAATGGCCTCTCTAAAATCAGCAGTTTCTGCCCAGATTTTTTTTGCATCTTTTTTCAATTCGGGTGACAGCATTGGAGCCAATGTCTGATATAGCTCCAGGCCGGGTTTCTGTGCATCCAGTTCTTCCTGTTCAAATAGATAAAAATCAGTTTCATCACCTGATGTCAGTTCTTCATCTTTCAATATTACCTGTTTTTTTTTCAAAGAACTTGCTGATACTGATGAGTACCTCAGCAAACTATCATTCTTCTCAGTTTCTTTCACTGATAAGAACAATTGCTTTTTAGATGGAGTCTGATCTAACAACATATTAAAGTCAGAAGCCTGCAGAGATAACTCATTATCATGAGGTAAATCGTTTAGTGGAATAGCCCTTACACCATTGGAGAAACCAATCAGGCTAAAAATTAAGTAACAAA
Organism: Gammaproteobacteria bacterium; assembly: GCA_030632625.1. Classification (GTDB taxonomy): domain Bacteria; phylum Pseudomonadota; class Gammaproteobacteria; order GRL18; family GRL18; genus GRL18. Next base: position 3,294 of record DAOVUK010000058.1, on the reverse strand, counting down.
TAATAAGGAGATTCTTCATTTTATCGCATAACGCATCTATTTTTCAGAAACAAAACTTTTTCTAAGCAAATGTGGTACAAGCAAATATAAAGGCATGCGTAAATAATGCCCTCTTATATACAATAGCCAGCTAGCAAGAGTATTACCCGGCAAAGTACAACTGTCATGAATCGAAGTACTCGCTATTAGAAATAATTCAGTCATTATGCTGTTAATAGGAAATATAGCTCTGCTTTTTTCTATCTTTTGCATAAACCACTGAGGAATAGATGTACCAAACAGCTTATTTATAAACAGGATAGCATAGTAAAGAGGCCTTAACAGTTGCTGTTGCTTTGCGCGTTCATACAATTGCTGCCAGAATATTGATTCTGTGGAAAAGAATTTTATCATTTCATGAAGATCGACCAAATCCCGCAAAGCATGATGAAATTCGCCTTCATGCAAAAGATGCGTTGCGCTATGCAAAACCATATCCACAGGTGCCAATACAAACACATTATCCCAATCAGGGACTTTTACAGATTCAGACATTAACTGGCCGGGATCAGGGTGCAGTCTGGAAGTTTCCGGCAAGATGGTATGATGCACATCAATAACAGTATTACGTCTTAAGTGCCGCATGGGTGGTATTTCATGCATCCACTGTCGATAATATCTTTGATCATACGCACTCACCTTCCCCATTGACCAGCCATTACGAGATAGAGCGTTTTCTACACTTTCCAACTTCTGTTTAGGTACCAGTATATCAATATCAGAAAAGATGCGAGTTTTGGAAAAGGGTATCTGAGATAACTGGTAGGCAGCCCCTTTTAAAAAAATGACAGGGATATCACATGAACTAAGTGCCTTTTCAATTCTGTCAACTTCCCACAAAACTGCACGGTGTTGAGCATTGGCATAATATCTGGCCGTTTCCATGTGTTCCAGAAACTTATCCGGTAACTCCGCCAATAGGTCATGCTGCTCAAATAGGAATTGAAGATATGCAAGCAGATCAGCTGCCTGTGCCTGACGTTTTAACAGATCAAAAGCACGAAGATCATATGTTTTGACAATCTCCGGATTTTTAACCACTTGAATAATACGATTCTGCCTATTCATCAATTATGACTCAAATGCTAACTTATCAAATAGTCCTATTGCATCATCCAGCTGGCTATAGCTAAAATGATAACAATCACACTGCTCAACTAAACGTGTGGTCGCATGAAACGCATCTGGACCAAGTACATTATAATTGAAACAATTATTGACAGTATGCATAAACATTTCTGCTTTATCCATAGGCTCCAGGACAGCTTTAGCCTCAGGGGTATATACAGGCGAAACAAGCCATTGCGGCGCAGGACAAGACTGATCACTCACCGCCTGCTTATCCGCTTTTAAATGAGCAACATCCCCCTTAGTGGTATCTTTGGCTATATTGCCAATAACTGCCTCTTTAGAAAACGCCCTGATAATATTGATGGATTCATTTTTTAAACTGACAGGTCTGGCTAAGGGTCGTATCATACCATCCGATAATTGAGTCAAGGCCATTTCATCCGTCAATAAACGCCAGCCACTTAAAGACAAGGCGGCACAAAGCGTGCTTTTGCCTGAGCCCGGAGGCGCAGGCAAAATAAGTGCCCGGTTATTTTTTTCCAGAACAGCGGAATGAAGGAGCAGATAACGATTAGCGTGCTTGGCAACGGCCCAATTTAAGCCCCATTCAAAAAAAGCAAACGCCTGTGACAGAGGCAGTGGTTTAAAAGGCTGAAACCCATCCAAATTGAATACGACTTGCGGCCTGTACCAACGCCGTAAGTTTTTTGGCTGTTGAAGATGAATCCAGAAGTCAATAAAATCATCATCCAGTATGTGGTAATTACTATAGAGCAGATAAATTCCGCTGATGACAGTATCAATAGAAGAGCGAACATTTACACTAAAAGGACCGACTCGAAAAGATATACCACTGCTCGAAACACGATCTTTGAATTGTTTAAAAGGTAAGGAAGAAATTATCACTTAAAAATCATACTGCATGGCTTATTAAATTTAACTGTTGAAATCGGGAAAGTGTATTCTCAATATAAAGATAAAAGTCGTCATCCGCATCCAGGCCACTTTGTGTCGATAAGCGCCTGGCAAGCTCATTTGTGCTTACAGGTCCAGATTCAACAATTTGCAAAATCATAGCAGACAAAACATCCAGCTGGTGCGTATCACCTGTGCCCATGTGGTAAATGACAGAACTTTCATTTTCTCTGCCTTTATCCCACTGAGACCATAAAATGGGGAATCGACTATCAGTTGTCCATGGCCTGTTTTTCATAATGATAATTTGCTTATCGTTATTTTTTATTACAATTTATATTCCCACCATCCATAGGACAACCTTGATTATTGAAGTCATCAAGATCGGTTTTGAAGGTATCGATCGTATTTTTATCCCCAGAGTAATAGGCGTTATATGTTTGCTGCACCACTTCTACCACAGTCAGGTCATAACTGACATTGGCAAGAGCTGCGTTTTGCAATGCGGCAACTGAATGAAACCCCAGCTGGACAAATAAATTTTCACAAGCTGATGTAGGTGTGCATGCCCCCAATAGACTCTGATTACAATCATCGACTCCCACTTGTTCCTCTCCGCAATAACCAATGACCTGCCCCAGGGTTTTACCTGGAAAAGGATCAATGCCAAACACATTGGAATACAGCAGGTCTGGTTGTAAATCTTGATGCCAGGCCCCAAGATCGGCACGGTGATTTTTATAGTAGCCAGGTGTACAACCCTCACCACCGCATACGACATCAGCGTCTGAGAGATTACCCGACAATTGTCCTGACAAACCACATTGTGGATGCCCACCAAAGGCCGGTTTACCCATGATGCTCATAACTACCGGAGGGACTGCTAAAGAACCCTTGAGGATTTGTCGACGCTTTTCATCTGCAGATGAATCAGAATGATGATTTAATTCATCGCCATTCACTGTAATTTTTTTGTTCTCAGACATGAGAATTATACCCTAATTAATTTACCGATTAAAATAATACATGCAAAAATCACACCATAAATTAAAACGTGTTGATTTTATGAAACTTTACTTTATACGCACTTTATCCATTAAGCATTTTTGTAAATTTTTCTGACACTTATCGCATAGCTTGAACTGACCAAACTGCTTTACACTTTACATTCATGTTCTTTAAAGAATGCCTATCATATGTAGGGGCGAATTCATTCGCCTTGCGAGATTGTAGACTCATATCCAGGCGAATGAATTCGCCCCTACAAGT
>DAOVUK010000104.1 GCA_030632625.1 Gammaproteobacteria bacterium | reverse complement strand
TGTACTATGAAACAGAAACCTGAAAACTCGTGAGAGTTTTTCACCTGCCTTTAACATGCAGGAATCCTCTTGCTTTAGCTGGAGGAGGAAGTCAAATATGGGTAACATACAATTTTTAATCTAGTCTAAAATATAACTTAGCAGACAATTGATATATATCAATTAAAACAATTTATTTATAGGGAAGACCATCATGCTTTGACCGTATTTACCTATTAACTTTGTCTGTTTAAGTAGTTTTAAGTGAGATAATATTCAATGGCTGCAGTAGGTCAAATTGTGATTTGATTCAGATGTGATCAGCATTAAAACTAAGATCGTAATCTACATTTTGTCTGATACCTGAAATAGCCGCTTCACGCCCTTAGCGACTAAATAAGAAACTGCTAATTATTCCGCCAAGTACAAAAAGCGACGAAGTTAAGGACTGATCAATCTTTGAATTTCGGATAGTAATCCATTTTTTTTTGATTCTCAAAATCGCCGCTAACCGCATGTACATAGCGCTCTGGTAGTAAATCAGACAGATATTTGTAATAAAAATTTGTATTTTTGTGATGAATCCAATTGCTGGTATAGCTTCATTTTATTACAATTAGTGCCGCTCTGTCTGATGCTTTTTCTGTTGAGTCGAAAATTCCTCCGGGCTTATTTTACCATCGGCATCTTTATCAATTTCCTGAAACTGAGGGATGTTAGCAGTATTTCTCATTTGATAACCCTGCTGTATTCTGCTGCTGATGCGCATACTGCGTGCCTGGATAAGTTCCTGTTCGCTGATATAGCCATCCTTATCGCCATCATAGTCTGCAAATTTCGGCATATTTCGACCACGGTTCATACCTCTGCCCTGGCCCTGCCTCATCGCCATTCCCTGAGCCTGTCCTGAAGCCTGTCTTTGCTGCCTGTGCTGCTGCATTCCCATGCTAAATTCATCTGGAGTTAATACGCCATCATTATTCTGATCAAATTCTTCAAATACAGGCATATTAGGAGCAGTGCCCATACCTCTACCCTGGCCCTGCATCATACCCATTCTGCGGTCTTGTCTCCTTTGCCATTGTTTTTCCATCTGAAGCTGCTGCCCGCGGGCAAGCTCATCCGGACTTAAGCGGCTGTCTTTATCAGCATCAAATTGAGCAAAGTCAGGTTCTGATACCGGACCCTGCCCGGGATAAGCCTGGTTCATTCTATTTTCCATGCGTTGACTGCGTATTGTCTGAAACTCATCCTGACTGATAAAGCCATTGGCATTAATGTCATAAATGAAAAAAGGAATCGGTCCTCGCTGAGGTAATTGCCGGGCCTGTGTGCTTTGTATACAGAGCAGTGATGTAATAACACAGGCGAATAGAATTAAAGATATTTTTCTGGTGATGATTGTAGTCATAATATACCTCAATATTAGTTTGGTGATTCGGTATCCGGCACAGGTGAATGCCCCTGTTTGCGCAGAGTTTGATGACGGTCAATTTTGCGAACTACAGTACGTCCCGCCCGATCGGTTGCACGGTCGATGGCAAGGTACATATCGGTTTCAGTATCTTCGATGACCACATCAGGAAGACCCCTCAGCACTACCTGGAGGTGGCAGTGTTTGTCTGTGCCGCCACGGGGGCCGTTGATGTCGGATAGACGCATCACAACTCTCTGAATGAAATCATCACAGCAGGTCAGAGCAGAAAGTAAACGTCGTTTGGCGTAGCTGTGTAAGGCATCGGTCAGAGAAAATTGACGTGCCTGAATGTCAATTTGCATAGCATACTCCTCTATGATTCAGTTTTTACTTACTCTACAGACATATTAGCTGGGTTTAATAATTAATGAAAGTCGATTATATTAGTAGTAATGTTCGTAAAAATCGAAGTAGAGAGTACTCATGGTTAATTATAAGCACTTGCGTTATTTTTGGATGGTTGCTAAGGAAGGCGGTGTTGCCCGGGCCAGTGAACGCTTACATCTGACGCCGCAGACCATCAGCGGGCAACTCAGCCTGCTGGAAAATTATCTTGGTATTGAGCTGTTCACCCGGGTCGGACGTAATCTGGAACTTACGGAGATCGGCCGGCTGGTGTTGAGTTATGCTGATGAGATTTTCTCTCTGGGTGGTGAACTGGAAGAAGTGATCCATCAGTTACCTGCTGGCCGTCCACAGCTGTTTCGGGTAGGGGTGGTTGATGTGGTGCCTAAATCTATCGCCCATCGCATTCTTAAACCTGCCTTGCAGATGCCGGATCCGGTGCGTTTGATCTGTCGTGAAGCAAATCTCGATACACTATTGGCTGAACTGGCCTTGCATCGCCTGGATTTGGTATTAGCCGACCGTTCAATTCCTCATACGGTCAGTACTCGCGGCTTCAGCCACAAGCTGGGCGAATGTTCGGTCAGTTTCTTTGTCACAGAGCAATTGGAAAAGCAGCTGACCGGTGATTTTCCCGGCTGTTTAAATGATGCACCCTTACTCTTGCCCAGTAGTGGTAATCAACTTCGTTCCGGCATTGATCGGTGGCTGGATAAGTATCGTATATACCCTCATGTGGTAGGTGAGTTTGATGACAGCGCATTGATGAAGGCTTTTGGACAGGAAAGTGCCGGACTATTTGTTGCTCCTACGGCTATTGAAGCAGAAGTAGAGTGGCAGTATCAGGTGACTGCGATTGGCCGGGCTGATGAAGTAAAAGCGCATTTCTACGCGATATCTGTTGAACGCCGGATTCTGAATACTATTGTCTCTACTGTGATGGAAACTGCCCGTGAGTCGTTATTTGCTGAATAACAGCAATTCAGTTAACTATTTATATATTCGAAAAAAACGAACAATTATTACAAAATATTCGACTTTTTATGTTGCCAGTATAAGTATAAAGTAAGATTATGAGGAAAAACCAATAGTAATTGTAACTATTCAGCGTGTAAGTGAATGATGACTCCCGTCTTTAACGATGTATTTACAGAAATATCTGTACTTTTACTGCTTGCCGCCATCATTGGTGCCATTGGTGTCCGGTTTCGGCAACCGTTGATTGTTGCCTTCATTGCAGTAGGCATTTTGGTCGGTCCATCCGTACTGGGCTGGGTGTCGGCAGACGATCAGGTGGATCTGCTGGCTAAACTGGGTATTGCACTGCTGTTATTTGTTGTAGGCTTGAAGCTGGATCTGCGTATCATACGTACGATGGGACAGGTGGCGCTGGCTACCGGTCTCGGACAGGTTTTTTTCACCTCTATCATTGGTTATTTTATTGCTATCTCTCTGGGAATGCCTCCGGTGACCGCCCTCTACGTCGCTGTCGCGCTGACATTCTCCAGTACCATTATTATTGTCAAGCTATTGACCGATAAGCACGAAGTAGATGCTTTGCACGGACGTATAGCCATCGGTTTTCTCATTGTTCAGGACATTGTGGTGGTGCTGGTGATGATTGCTCTGACTTCGCTTGGTAAGTCCGGCGATACTGCCAGCATGGGGCGGGAAGCAATTGAGGTATTGTTCAGGGGGGGACTGTTCATCGCAGCTATTGGCTTGTTGATGCGCTATATATTAACACCATTATTACACCAGCTGGCACGTTCACCAGAGTTGTTGGTACTGTTTGCTATTGCATGGGCCGTGGCTCTGGGCGCAATGGGCGCGCATCTGGGATTCAGCAAGGAGGTTGGTGCCTTTCTCGCAGGCGTGTCATTGGCCTCTACGCCATATCGTGAGGCTATAGGCTCTCGTCTTGTGAGTTTGCGGGATTTTTTACTACTGTTCTTCTTTATTGATTTGGGAGCAGGACTTGAATTAACATCACTTGATGCACAAGTAATGCCGGCCATTATACTTTCGCTGTTTGTGCTTATTGGCAACCCGTTAATCGTGCTGATTATTCTGGGTGTCATGGGTTATCGAAAACGTACCGGGTTTCTAGCCGGTCTGACAGTGGCTCAGATCAGCGAATTTTCTCTGATTCTGGGAGCCCTGGGTCTGAGCCTGGGTCATATTGATGCAGACACTATGGGACTCATTACTCTGGTGGGGATGATTACGATCAGTGTTTCTACATACATGATCCTGTATTCTCATCCCCTCTATGAATGGATTTCTCCCTGGCTTGTGGTGTTCGAGCGCAAACATGCGCATCGAGAAGACATTCAGGAACGAGTTGCAGAACAAAGTGAATATGATATTGTCTTGTTTGGTTTGGGGCGGTTTGGCTCTGGAATTGCGCAGGAACTGCGGCAACGTGGCCATCGGGTGCTCGGTATTGATTTCGATCCTGATCTGGTGCGCAAGCATGAAGGACAAGGTTATGCAGTACATTATGGTGATGCTGAAGATCCGGAGTATTTAGCGACCCTGCCATTAGATAAAGTACCCTGGGTCTTGAGCAGCGTACGAGAGATGCCGGTCAATCTTGCACTGCTTAATGGCCTCCATTATTCTAATTACAAAGGTCAAGTGGCAGTAACGGCCCATACCCACGCAGAGGTGGAACAATTGCAGCAGGCCGGAGCTGATCGGGTGCTGATCCCTTATGCTGATGCGGCCATTGAAGCTGCTGACAGCCTGTTTGGTTTGAGCAGCAAGCAGCCACCTTCTCTTATTTAAGTTGGATTGATTATGTATACAAATGATCAAAAACAGCATTTACAGTTTGCACCTGGTCACTCTGTAATTATTACTTTGCGGACGGGATTGATACGTGCTGTGCTGTTTACTCTGATATGGTGGATACTCACTGATGGTGCAATGAATTCGTGGTTGGTTGGTGTGCCCGTAGTACTGTTTGCGACATTAGTCAGCGTGCAGCTGCTGCCGCCATTTTCCTGGTCTTTAATTGGCATCATACGCTTTGTGCCATTTTTTCTCTGGCGTTCTTTGTATGCTGGAGTGGATGTTGCCAGGCGGGCATTTGATCCCAGCTTACCGATCTCACCGCAGATGTATCATTACCGGTGGCGTTTACCACCGGGTCTGCCTCAGGTCTTTATGGCGAATACGGTCAGCCTGCTGCCAGGGACATTAAGTGCTGAATTAGGCGATGAATTTCTTTACGTTCATGTGCTTGATAAGACTGGGGCTTTTGCCTCAGAGCTGATGATTCTTGAAGAATATGTGGCGGATTTGTTTGGCCTTAAGCTGATTACTGACAGGAGTGAAGAATGATATGAAACGCTTTAAAAATATACTTTTTGTTGCTGATTCTGAACTGAAGGGCGGCGATGCGTTCGAGCGGGCGGTAAGCCTGGCAGAGAACAATCAGGCTCAACTGACCGTGGTGTCAATTTTAGAAGAGCTGCCGGCACTGAGCAGTGAGGACATTCAGGGTGTATCTATGGCAGAACTGCAAGATGCCATAATGGATAAACAGCGTTTTAAGCTGGAAGCTCTGATCACATCAATTGGGAAAAATGTCCACATCAGCAGCAAAATATTAACCGGAGTGGCTTTTCTGGTACTTATCCGGGAAGTTCTTAGCCAAAAAATTGATTTGCTTATAAAAACGACAGAAAAACAAGCAGGCTTTATGGATAATCTTTTTGCTAGTTCAGATATGCACTTACTGCGTAAATGTCCTTGTCCTGTCTGGCTTATTAAACCATCCGGGCATGGACACTATAAAAGAATTATGGCCGCGGTGGATTTTGACTTGTCTGAGAATAAACCTGCTGACAATGTAATCAACAGGCAGATCCTTGAGATGTCTGAATCTCTGGCACTGTCTGATTTCAGCGAATTGCATATTATCCATGTCTGGCATGCGTATGGTGAAAGCAGTATGCGTTCCGGTCTTGTGCATCAGCCGGAGTCCTATGTTCAGGGGTATGTGGACAGGGTACATGCTAAGCACCAATACTTGTTAGAGAACCTGGTGGCTGAAATTATCAACAAGGACGGCAGGGAAATTGCGGAATATCTGCAGCCAAAAATACATCTGGTTAAAGGCTTTGCCAGAGATATGATTCCGGAACTGGTCAAAGAAAAACAAATTGATCTGATGATCATGGGCACCGTTGGACGTACTGGAATAGCGGGTTTCCTTATGGGTAATACTGCTGAAACAGTGCTTAACCGGATAGACTGTTCGGTGCTTGCTATCAAGCCGGAGGGTTTTGTCACACCCGTTAGATTAGAAGAGTGATAGTCTATGGAAATATTGTATCTGAGTATAGCATTGTTCCTGCTGCTGACATTAGTGGCGGGATTATGGCGTGTTTTGCAAGGCCCAACATCAGCAGACCGAATGCTTGCAGCGCAGTTGTTCGGTACCACTGCGGTTGCCTGTGTGTTATTGCTGGCACAGGCGTTTGAATATCCACCGTTACGTGATGTGGCATTGATTTTTGCACTGCTGGCAGCGGTTGCTGCGGTCGCTTTTATTCGCCGTGCCTGGGCGGCAGAGGAGCAGAACGATGTTAGTGACTGAAATTCTCAGCTCATTATTATTGATTGCCGGAGCGATATTCTTTCTTGCCGGTACCGTTGGCCTGCTGCGCTTTCCCGATGTTTACACTCGTCTGCATGCACTGACAAAAGCCGACAATGTCGGCCTGGGGTTGGTGGTGGCAGGTCTTGTTTTACAGGCGGAGTCCTGGACTGTGGCAGGCAAACTGCTGTTGATCTGGTTACTGGTACTGCTTGCAAGTGCCAGTATTGCCCATCTGGTCGCTAAAGCAGCACGGAAAAAAGGTATTGAACTGTGGAAATAATGACACTTTTGCAGTTGATGTTCGACACCCTGTTAGGATTTTCCTTGTTATGGCTGGCCTGGCAGGCGCTGACAAGTCCGGATTTATTTCGGGCAATTGTGCTGTTTATTGCCTTCGGACTATTAATGGCATTGACCTGGATACGACTTGATGCACCGGATGTGGCCATGGCCGAAGCGTCTATCGGAGCAGGTCTGACCGGTGCCCTGCTGCTGTCAGCACTGGCAAGACTCGGCTCAAAGAATGGCAGCAGAGCAATACTTGAAAAAAAACATCAGGCCGGGAGCATGACTGAGAATACTAAAAATCAGCTGCCGTTCCGGTTGCTGCTGATGGTACTGTTATTGGCTGTAGCAGCAGGTCTTGTTTATGTGGTATTAACACTTCCAGAAAATATTCCCGGCCTGGGCATATTAGTAGAGGAAAATCTTGAAAGCAGCGGTGTAAGTAACCCCGTTACTGCAGTTCTGCTTAATTACCGCGGTTATGATACCCTTCTGGAATTGAGTGTCCTGCTGCTGACTCTGCTTGGAGTCTGGTCACTTGGCGATATGACAAAACAGCATGAATCATTCCCAGGGCCGGTGTTGAGTACATTATCACGTCTGCTTGTTCCTTTACTTATTATGGCAGCCGGATATCTATTGTGGGTTGGTGCTCACGCGCCGGGTGGCGCCTTTCAGGCTGGCTCGCTACTGGGTGCTGCGGGCGTTTTATTATTGCTGGCCGGCTGGCGGCCTGGAACCCGTTTAGCGGGATTGCCGCTGCGGATTTCTCTGGTGTTAGGAGTTGCAGCATTTGTTGCGGCAGGGATGGTTTTTATATTGCTGGGCAGGCAATTTCTTGAATATCCCCCGTCATTTGCCGGAGTATTGATATTGCTGATTGAAGCGGCGGCAACACTGTCTATCGGTATCACACTGGCTGCTCTGTTTCTGGGTGGCCGGCCCAAATTCAGCCAACCCAAGTTCAGCCGACCCAAGCTCAACCAACCCAAGTCTAGCCAACCAAAGTTCAGGAGGCATAAATGAACAATATTTACCTCTATACAATAGTTGGAATGGGGCTATTCACTCTGGGCTTATACGCCGTGATCGTGCATGCGCACTTATTGCGTAAAATTCTGGCCATCAATGTGATGGGCAGTGGTGTGTTTCTGGTACTGGTGGCTCTGGCTGCTCGCAATCAGGGGACAGCCCCCGATCCAGTGCCTCATGCTATGGTCATTACCGGCATTGTGGTTGCTGTATCGGCAACTGCTCTGGCTCTGGCGTTAATGTTGCGGGTGCGAGCCAAAACAGGCCAAGCGGAACTTTCTGAAGAGTCGCTGGAGTAATACTCTGTGTTTATAACGATGCATGAGTTTCCCTGGGCAGTAATGATCATTTTACTGCCTTTAACTGGTGCTATGCTCTCTTTTTTATTGCCTCGCCAGGTCAAGTTGCTGGGTTTGCTGATTGCCATGGGGGTCGTCGCTGCTGTAGTCGGACTGGGAGTGCAGGTGGTGCAGCATGGTGTGCAGCGCTATGCAATTGGCGGCTGGGGCGCGCCGCTGGGTATCAATCTTTATGCTGACGGCTTGAGTTTACTGATGCTTATGGTAACAGCTGTGGTGTGCTTTGGCATCAGTATCTATTCCACAGGCTATTTCAACCGTGCTTATTTTAAGCGATCCAGGGCAGTTTATTTCTGGCCGTTGTGGATGTTTTTATGGGCTGCGTTGAATGCCCTGTTCCTTTCTTCAGATATCTTCAATCTTTATGTCACACTGGAATTACTGGGGCTGGCAGCGGTGGCTCTGGTAGCTCTGGCCGGTGGTGCTGATGCCCTGACTTCAGCCATGCGCTACCTGTTGGTCAGTCTGTTGGGTTCGTTATTTTACCTGCTGGGTGTTGCCTTGTTTTATCACAGCTTTGGCAGTGTTGACATTGCCATACTCTCGCAGCGGGTGG
>DAOVUK010000172.1 GCA_030632625.1 Gammaproteobacteria bacterium | reverse complement strand
CGTCGCTGTGTTTTTACCTTGGGCTTGCCAAATAATCTGAGTTGGGTATCAGGCTCTGCCAGAACATTTTCCAGATTAGAAAATTCAACCTGCGAGGATTCACCATTAACCAGAATAACGGAGGAAGCAGCCGGGCCATACTGGCGAATATTGGGAATCGGCAGACCCAGAATTGCTCTGGCGTGCAGAGCGAATTCGGATAAGTCCTGAGAGATCAAAGTCACCAGACCCGTGTCATGCGGGCGAGGGGATACTTCACTAAAACAGACCTCATCACCATTAATAAATAATTCAACACCGAACAGACCGAGGCCGCCCAGATTATCAGTAATTGTCCGGGCAATTTGTATGGATTTATCTTTGGCTGCCGGACTCATTACCTGAGGCTGCCAGGATTCTCTATAATCACCATCAATTTGTTTGTGACCTATGGGTTCACAAAATGAAGTGCCATTGATATGGCGAACGGTCAGCAGGGTAATTTCATAATCAAAATCGACAAAACCTTCAACAATGACCTTGCCTTCACCTGAACGGCCGCCTTCCTGGGCGTATTTCCAGGTCTTCTCAATATCACTTTCAGACTGTATGGTACTCTGACCTTTACCTGAAGAGCTCATAATGGGTTTGACCACACAGGGGATACCAATTTCATGAACGGCCGCAAGGTATTCTTCTTTGTTTTGGGCAAACTTAAATGGTGAGGTTTTGATCCCCAGCTGCTCAGCTGCCAGACGTCTGATACCTTCACGATTCATGGTCAGATTGGCAGCACGGGCAGAAGGAATCACATTGAAGCCTTCATCTTCTAAGGTGATAAGCATTTCGGTGGCAATGGCTTCAATTTCCGGCACAATATAATGAGGCTGTTCTGTTTCAATCACCTGGCGCAGGGCATCACCGTCGAGCATATTGATGATATGACTGCGGTGAGCCAGCTGCATGGCAGGGGCGTTTTTATAGCGGTCTACAACAATGACTTCTGCGCCCAATCGCTGCAGTTCAATAACCACTTCTTTGGCCAGTTCACCACCACCGCAAAAAAGTACCCGGGTGCCTGTGGGAGACAGGGGAGTGCCAATTTTCATTCTATTAACCTCAGTGTTACAAATATCAGTAAAACATTCTACTTTGCATAGTATCCGCAAGGCAACCGTAAACTAAAAAGACTGGTATCTATAATGGACACTAGCTAAGTACTGTAAGGTTAAGTATCAATAATAGGTGATTTTTACAAAACCGGTAAAAGTAGAGAAAAACCTTATGTTGTGTCATACTTTTGATACAGGATATTGAGCAGGGGGGCTTGTCATACCATGGAAAACCAGGATTATGAAAAAACTCTGCAAGAATTAAGAAAAACCATTCAAGATCTGACAAAATCAAACCAGTCTTTGCAAGAACAGCTTACTGTCAAAACCCGGGAGTGTGAGTTAGCTAAAAAATTACTGGAAAAAATCAATAATGAATGGCGTGAGTCGTTTGATGCCATTGAATCGCCTATGATGCTGCATGATGCTGACGGTGTGGTTTTACGCTGCAATAAAGCTTATTCAGTGATATCAGAAAAAACATTCAAGGAAATTATCGGCACCCCGTACTGGCAAAACTTTCCCATTGGTGATGGCCTGATGGATTCCTGTATTTGGGCAATGGATGCTGAAAATAATGAATCATTAGAGGAAACTGAAGAGTTTTCAACAGCAGATAACAGAACCTATCTCTCACATGGTTTTTGTACTAATGACGACCAGGGAAATTATCAATTTTCTATTCATCTGTTTGAAGATATTACTGCAAGATATATAGCCAGTAAGGCCTTAAGAGAAAGTGAGGAGCGTTTTCGGACATTATTTGAACGGGCTCCCCTGGGCTACCAGTCACTGAATTCAGAAGGTATTATTATTGAGGTTAATAGTGCCTGGCTTGAATTATTAGGTTATAGAAGAGAAGAAGTCATTGGCCGGCACTTTGCTGATTTTCTCACAGAAGAAAGCGTATTAGCATTTAATAAAAGTTTTCCCGTGTTTAAAAAACGGGGAACCCGGCGTAATAAAATTTTCCATATGCGAACCCGGCAGGGCGATATTAAAATTGTTTCCTGTGAAGGTCAGATTGCCTACACTGATGAGGGGCTATTTAAGCAGACTCACTGCATTTTAACTGATATTACCGAGCGTGAACAATTATTTAACTCTATCAAGGCACAGCAAAAATTATTTCAAACAACCATTAATGCCATCCCTGATATTATTTGTATTAAAGACAGCAGCGGGCGTTGGCTTTATGCTAATGAATATGATTTAAAACTGTTTCAATTGGATGGTGTTGATTATAAAAATAAAACAGACTCTGAACTGGCACCCTATAGTGACTTTTATCGAGATGCTTTTTTAACCAGTGAAGATACGGATGAAATTGCCTGGAAAAAAGGCGAAATCTCTCAAGATGATGAAATTATACCTCAACCCGATGGCAGTGATAAAGTTTTTGAGGTAACGAAAGTACCACTTTTCAATGAGGATGGCAGTCGTCATGCTCTGGTGGTTGCCGGACGAGACATTACCCTGCGCAGATGGTCAAAACTGCATCTGGAGCATTTGAATCGAATTTTAAAAATCATCAGTGAATGTAATATGACTCTGGTACATGCACAGAATGAGTTGTCTTTAATACAACAAGTCTGTGATATTCTGGTCTCAAGTGGTGAATATCCTTTTGTCTGGATGGGTTATGCAACGGATGATACTGATATCCGTGTGGTACCCTATCTCAGTGCCGGAGAAGCAGTCCAGGAAATTATCGATATCTCGATTCTATGGCAGGATGAACTGGGCTTTTGCCCGGGCCGTCAGGCTGTTCGTACTGACAGTATACAAATTCTTGATTTATCCAAAAAAGAAAATGGTTATGAGGCCTATCGTAAAAAGTTTGGTCAATTCGGTTTTCAATCTGCGGCTGCTTTTCCATTAAAATCAAACCATCAGGTGCTTGGTGCCCTTGTCGTTTATTCAGCTAATTCAGATACTTTTGTTGATCAGGATATTGCTTTGTTAGAGGAATTAAGCAATGACCTGGCCTATGGTATTTCAATGCTAAGGATTAAGCATGAAAAAGATGTTATAAGCCAGGAGTTAAGCAATACTTTGTTGAAAACGGTTGAATGTATTGCCTATACACTTGAGAAGCGTGATCCTTATACTGCAGGTCATCAGAATCGTGTTGCTCTGCTGGCAATAGCGATTGCAAAAAAAATGGGCTTTGATGATAATCGTTTAGAAGGCGTGAGACTGGGCGCTATTATCCATGATATTGGAAAAATTCATATTCCGGCCGAAATACTTAATCGTCCGGGGCAATTATCTGAATTAGAATTTTCATTAATAAAAACGCATTCTGAAGTTGGCCATGATATTGTCAAAGAAATCAATTTTCCCTGGCCGGTTGCACAGATGGTTTATCAGCACCATGAGCGGTTAGACGGCTCAGGGTATCCGCGAGGGCTAAAGAGTAATGACATTATCCTGGAGGCCAAAATCATGATGGTGGCGGATGTGGTCGAAGCGATGCAGTCACATCGACCGTATCGTGCAGGACTGGGAATTGATGTTGCCTTAAAGGAGATCAATGAGCATCAGGGAGATCTGTATGATCCTGACGTCGTAAAAGTTTGTACGCAGCTTTTTTTACAAGATGTGTTTAGTTTTGAAGAGATAGAATAAGCTGTTTAATCATGAACAGTTGTTTTCTCCGGTGCCATCAGTATTTATTTATCAGTGGCTTTGCTTAAGTCATCCATTAATTGAAACATCTCGATACTGGCCTGTTCTGCCTGTTCAAACTTTTTAATGACTTCCTCTGTATGACTCATTAACTGATTGTCTCGGGTAAGCTCAATGACATCAATTATGCTGCTGTGTACCAGGGCATGAGGTGCTTGAATACGCTTATAAATAGAATTGTTACCAAAGAATGACTGGCCTTCAGACGCATACCATTTGCCAAATGAACAGTTAATATGATCAGACATTTCAGTATCAGATTCTTTTAATATCACCGCTTTATAGCCGGATTGTTTAAATTTAACATGATCCAGTTTTGCGGAGTTGAGATAAATTTGTTGTGTGGCGTTTTGAGTGTCTTTGGCAATGATTTGTACACGTTCTTTTAAAGCAATAAAACTGCTGTGAAATGCTTCAAGAGTATTAATAGAATTATCCGATGTTTTATTGATATTGAGACTGTCTTTCACCATTTCTTCAGCATTGATTTTAAGCTGCCCAATATTGTGTTCTATATCCTGGGTGGCTTTTTGGGTATTGGCAGAAAGTTGTCTGACCTCATCAGCGACTACCGCAAAACCCCGTCCATGTTCTCCTGCTCTGGCGGCTTCAATGGCCGCATTAAGTGCCAGTAAATTGGTTTGTTCAGAAATATTCTTAATCAGAGTAACCACACTATCAATCTCTTCCATCTGCTTATATAAAGTATTGGAATTGGTTTCAGACTTGCTGGCCAGATTTTTTATATTTTTAATCGTATCAGATACTTCCCGGCTTTGCTCGGTCATCTCATCAATATTCACACCTGCCTGATTGTTCAGCTGATTGATTTCTTCCAGATAATCTTTATTGGCCGCCAGTCCCTGCTGCACGATTAAAATGTTGTTGTTTGAATTATTAATTGATAAGTCAATTAAGGTCACCATTAATTTATTCTGTTCCTGTTCTGTCAACATATCAGCCATATTTTTTTCTGCATCCCGGGAATGTTGTACAGCATGATTGGCGGCATCAGAAGCATTGTCCAGTAAAAGATTAATAGCGTTCTCAATATTACCGATTTCATCGTTCCTTGCGATATTTAATCTGGCGTTAATGTCACCTTTAGATAAAATATTTTTTACTTCATTGCCCAGTCTCATGATGCATTTAACAATATTTCTCATAATAAGCGTTACGAGTAAGACAATAATAAATGTCAGTAAAGCACTCTTTATGGCAAATGAAGAAATAGTATTTTTAAGTAATTGTTCGTACTCCTGATTGGCCTGGTCACTCAGTTTTTTAACCGATTGGGTGATTGACTGAATTTTAAACTTCAGAGTTCTCCAGGCTTTTAAACGTTTTTTTAAATCGTCTTTAGTGAGCGACTGACTTTTTACTTTCTGTGTTAAATCCACAGCAACTTTGTTAAATGCAGTATATTCTGCATTAAGCTGTATAGAGAGTTCACTATTGAGTTCTTTGAGAGATTTAATACTGGCGGCCATCTGATTGATAGCTTTCTGCATTGTTTGCCTGGCTTTACTGCTGTTACTTATGAAAACAACACCGGAGGAACTATTAAAAAGCAATCCGCCAATAATCATTCCGTTGAGTGCTGATTCCTGATGGGAGATATTGTAGTTTATATCGTATTTATCTTTGATTTTCTGCATTGACTGATAGGTGGTCAAACCCAGCCACATGAAACCAACGACTGTAATGACAGAAATCAGCAGACTTTTTTTGGAAATTGAAAGATTAAAAAGCATTTTTGTTTCCTTAATAAGTTTTGTGCTGTTACACAATATTCCCTAATAAAAAAATTTTTTATTTTTACGGAATAAGCATTTTTAGAATAAAAGCCTAAGATACTAATTACTTATTATCGGCCAAAGAATACATTCCTAAAGTAAAGAAGGTAAATTAATTTCTGTCAAGCCATATTATTAATCAATGATGTTTGCTGTCTATAAAGATGTCATTTCTTTTTCAGGTACGGGGCGACTATAAAGATAGCCCTGTATTGAGACACAACCCAGTTTGACTAGAAAATCTTCCTGTTGAGCTGTTTCCACCCCTTCGGCAATTACATCAAGGCGCATTGATTTAGCCAGTGATATAATAGAAGAAACAATCAAGCGGTCATTTTCATCACTGCATCCATTTGCCTGGTGGCTGTTTTGAATACCTGTTCGCCCAGAGGGATTATTAGTCCGGTACTTTCTGCCAGCGAACTAATCAATCTGTAGGATTTTTCCTTCAAAAATCATTGATTCATCAATTGATTTTAACAGGATTTACCATTACTTTCGTAGATGACTTATATTTAATAAGTCGAATAAAAATTTAAAGTATCTGTAGATTTAACCCCTTAATATATAGGGGTAATTCAAGCGTTATAACTTAAAGTTAATGATTTTAATGTCTGATAATAAAATAACAATAGTCAAATCTCTTTTTGTGCCATTGCTGCTCGTATTGTTCCTGGTTTTTCTTCGCTGGCAGTATGGGGTTTTGCTGTTTCATACTCTGGCTGAACTATTTTCCATAATAGTCGGTGTGTTTATGCTGATTGTTGTCTGGAATACCCGTAATTTTACCCATAATGATTTTCTGCTCTATCTTGGTATTGGTTATTTCTGGATAGCTTTTCTGGATGCCTGGCATACCTTTACCGTCCATGGTATGCCGTTTTTCGGCATACTGGATTCGAATATCACGGTGAATTTCTGGATTTATGCCCGTTTTATCGAAGCGCTGTTGCTGTTATCCGCGCCAATGTTTCTCAAACGTCCGCTTAATGCCCAGCTGATGCTTTATCTTGGCGCATTAGTGAGTCTGATTATTATCTGGGCCTCATTAAACTTACAGCAGCCAATAATGCTGACAGAAGATGGTCTGACATTGTTTAAGATAGCGACTGAATATTTAATCATGCTGCTTTTATGTATTGCGGCTTATATCTATATTAAACAAAGGCGATTGTTCGCGGAGAATGTGCTGTACTATTTACTGGTCTCTATCAGCCTGACAGTCTTTGCAGAATTCTTCTTTACTCAATATACGGATTTTTATGGTTTCCCGTTTGTTATTGG
>DAOVUK010000083.1 GCA_030632625.1 Gammaproteobacteria bacterium | reverse complement strand
GCAAACTTTATCCACCGGGCGCTTTTCTTCCAGCTGCGGAGCGATATGGACAAATCACACAGATTGATTATTGGGTGATTGAAAATACCTTCAAATTTATTTCTGAACACAGAAAATCATTTTCCCGGACTGTATTTTCTGTGAATGTCTCAGGACGCTCTTTAGGGGATGCTGAATTTAAAGAATCAGTCAATTTTTTATTTATAAAATATAAAATTCCAGCACAAGCAATTTGTTTTGAAATAACTGAAACGGCAGCCATTGCTTCATTTGACAAGGCTATCAGCTTTATTGAGACATTTAAAAAGGCTGGGTGCTCATTTGCTCTGGATGATTTTGGCAGCGGTTTAT
Organism: Gammaproteobacteria bacterium; assembly: GCA_030632625.1. Taxonomy (GTDB): domain Bacteria; phylum Pseudomonadota; class Gammaproteobacteria; order GRL18; family GRL18; genus GRL18. Next base: position 9,069 of record DAOVUK010000083.1, on the reverse strand, counting down.
CTTCCTTTGCCTATTTAAAACAACTGCCGGTAGATATTTTAAAAATTGATGGAATATTCGTGCGTGATATTGATGTTGATGACATAGATTATGCGATGGTGAAATCCATAAATGAGATAGCACACTTATACAATAAGAAAACAGTGGCTGAATTTGTTGAATCCGATGCAATTTTCGAGAAACTGCTTGAATTGAACGTGGATTATGCCCAGGGTTATGGGATATCCAGGCCGATGTGTTTAGCTGATATCCCGCTCACTTAATTGTTAATTGCCACTGAAAATCTAATTTCATCCAGAATAAACCAATTGAAAATTATCTTTTGGTAAAAATCCAACAAATTACAGGTTTTATATGATGTTAATTGTGCAATAGTTCTGTATGTTGTTGATAATAAATGTTTGTTTTGTGTGGTTAAAAAGTGAACAGTTTATATCTCCTTTAGTGTTTATAGTGTTTCAGGAAAGATATTAATAGCTTATGCACAGACTTATCCACAGCTTTTGTGGATAAATAATTGTTATTATATATTATGTAGTTGTTATTCATGTTTGGGTTAAAAATAGACTTAGAAAGATGCTAAAAGTAATTGTTTTTATTAGATTTTATGCAATTTAATTATGAACGTCTTAATATTGGTCAATGTGTTTGTAAAAAAATATTAAATACTAATTTATATTTTGTATTTAATGATTTTTTTTGTATTTAGTTCTATAGTAGCAATATGCAGACAACTATGCAGACAACGGCAGCGCATGCATAAGGCAGAGGAAAGATCAATAACTTTGCTTAACTTTTATAATACGGACATTAAATAGTCTTATATACCGGAGAGCTTATACTGATGTCGATTCTTACCAACCTATCTGATAGTGGAAATATATTGACCATTAAGATAATTGGAAAGTTCCAGTTTCCTTTGGCATCTGAATTTCGCAGAGCTTATACAGATATTGATCCGGTTTCGGAATACGTTCTGGATCTTCAGGATTCCGATTACCTCGATTCCTCAGCTCTGGGAATGATTATTGCTTTATGGGAATTTGTGGAGCGTGATAAAAACCGTATAAAAATAATCAATGCCAATGAAGAAGTCATTCAGATCCTTGAAAGTGCCAATTTTGATCAGCTGGTCACCATGGCGTAAGATTTTGCAAGACATACCCCGGACAGATTCCCGGGAGTTTGTCCTGAAAATATCTAACTCATTCCTACAAACTCATTCCAGTTTAAAATATGCTTGAAACACTTCCTCTACTGAACAAAATACCATTTCCTGGTATCAATCGAAAAAAAATTGATATTCTGCAAATAAATCTCGGCTATCGCTGTAATCAGCAATGTCTGCATTGTCATGTCAATGCCGGGCCAAATCGCAGTGAAGAAATGTCACATGAAGTGTTGCTGCAGACTCTGGATTTTATAAAAACTAACCAGATTAAAATGGTTGATTTGACCGGGGGTGCTCCAGAGATGCATCCGCAGTATCTCTATCTTATTAAGACTTTGTATAAGCTGGGGGTCAGGGTCATTGATCGGTGCAACCTGACTATTTTAAATGAGCCGGGTTATGAAAATCTGTCTGAAGAGCTGGCAAGCAATCAGGTGGAGATTGTGGCTTCAATGCCTTGCTATCTCGAAGAAAATGTTAATAAACAAAGAGGTAACGGAGTATTTGAAAGTAGTATCAAAGCTTTAAAAACACTTAACCAGTTAGGTTATGGAAAAAAAGACAGTCCATTGATCCTGAATCTTGTCTACAATCCTCAGGGGGCATCCCTGTCACCCGATCAGGTTAAGCTGGAAAAAGATTATAAAACTTTTTTATTTGCTCAATTCGGTATTACTTTTAATCAGCTCTTCACCATCACCAATGTCCCGGTAAAACGTTTTGGCAGTATGCTGATATCAAAAAATGAGTTTAATTCCTATATGAAACTTCTCCAGAGTGCTTATCAACCGGAAAATCTGGAAGCGGTGATGTGCCGCTATCAACTCAGTGTCGATTGGCAGGGCTATATCTATGATTGTGATTTTAACCAGATGCTGGATCTGCCGCTGCAAAACAAGGGTGAAAAATTACATATTGGCAATGTCAGTCTAAATGACCTGAATAATCGGGAAATTATTGTTGCGGGCCATTGTTTTGCCTGTACGGCAGGGCAGGGCAGTAGTTGTGGTGGTGCTTTAAGTTGAATCTGGAGATAGACAGGGTCTATGTGGCAGAAAATTTCTATTATTATCCCTGTTTTGAATGAAGCCCGGAATATTCAGGTATTTCTCCAGAAACTCCAGCCATTGCGTGAACAGGGGCATGAAATCGTGCTGGTGGATGGCAGGAGTCAGGACAACACCTGTGCTCTGGCCCGGCCCTATATTGATCGAATGATGACTTGCGACAAGGGCCGGGCAAAACAAATGAGACTCGGCGCGAAAATGGCGACTGGTCAGGTATTTTTGTTTCTGCATGCCGATACTGTGCTTCCGCAACAGGCTGAGCAAATGATTTTAATGGCTTTACATTCAGTCCAACCATCCAATCAATCAATAATTTCTTTCTGGGGACGGTTCAATGTCCATCTGTCGGGTGAGCATTGGTTATTTCGGATTATTGAACAAATGATGAACTGGCGTTCCTGTCTGACGGGTATTGCTACAGGGGATCAGGCCATTTTTGTGTCTAAAGTACTTTATAAGGATGTCGGCGGTATACCTGCAATTGAGTTAATGGAAGATATTGAATTCAGCCAACGTCTGAAAAAATTTAGTCAGCCAATTTGTTTAAAATCCTCGGTCATCACTTCCTCAAGACGATGGGAAAAAAATGGCATTGTTAAAACCGTTTTACTGATGTGGAGTATCAGATTACAGTATTTTTTTGGTGTAAAACCTGAGTTGCTGGTAAAAAAATATTATCCCCAATGATACTCGAGCAGAGTGATACGGAATATGCCCTTACAAAATTTTCCTCACCCCGATACCCTGATTATTATTTTTGCTCGTGAGCCTGTTTCCGGTCAGGTAAAAACACGATTAATTCCCGCATTAGGCAAAGAAGGGGCAGCAGAGCTCTATCGTCGACTATTGGATTTTGCAATAGATAATGTTATTACTGCTGAGTTATCGCCAATCAATCTTTGTCTGACACCAGAGAGTCGCAGTAGTTACTTCACTGAGATGCCTTATGCTGACCAGTTTGAACTTTCAGTACAAGTGGGTCATGATTTAGGGGCAAGAATGTACAATGCGCTGGCAGCAGCACTTAAACACTATTCAAAGGCGATATTGATCGGTACAGACTGCCCCTTTATAAATAAAGCTGATTTTCAGCAAGCCATAGCGGCACTTGACAGCCATGATATGGTTTTTTCACCGGCCAGAGATGGCGGATATGTTCTGGTTGGAGCCAATAGGGTCATTCCGGATGTTTTTGAAAATATCGGCTGGGGCACTGAAAATGTTATGGCTCAGTCTCGAATAGTTTTGGCAGCGAACGATTTTCGCTGGCAGGAATTAGCAGAGCAATGCGATATAGATATTAAGAATGATTTGAAATATCTGTTATTACATGATGAATTTAAAGAGTTTATTTCTGGTTTGTAGTGTCTTCTTGTGCAGTTTTCGGATTCTTCTGGTCTTTATCATCTTCTTTGATGAGCTGGAAATTTCTTAGCATATCAAATTCTTTTTCCCGGTGTTCTTTTTTGATTTCAGAACCATCGGCAATATATTCAATCCGGGTATTTAAAGTGGTCAGCCGCAAATCAATACTAATCTCTCCCAGGGGGACAGATGTGGTTTTATTGGCCGGGATAGTTAAACTTCTTGCTGAAAAGGGCAGATGCTTTTGTTCAATACTGATAGAAATCAAATCAAACGTTATGCTTTGAGCGGTCAGGTTTTGAAGATAGAGCATGGTATTACTTTTTGCCATGTAATCATTAGGTAAAAGCCGTCGGGTAAACTCCTTTATTGAATAGACTCCGGGAATTGATTTCTTGTGCAGCTGAGTAAGCAGTGAAAGTTGCAGATTTTCAGGAAGAATTTCAGTTTTTAATTGATAAAACGGTGTGTAGGTATGACGTTCTACTTCCTGGGTATCAGGGTTAAAAACAGTGCCGCGAGTATGAATTGATGAACTACTGCAGGAAGAAATCAGACTGCCAATAATTATAATTATCAGCAGAGAGAAAAATTTTTGTATCTGTTGTGTCATAAATTCGGCTTCTTTTTCAGTAAACTTATCCAGTTGGTCTTCTATTCTCGGACAGCCCTCATATAAACCTTATCATTTTATTAGTTTAGATCAAAGATAAACAAAGAAATATCAGATATAGAGATATAGAGTTTGTGAAGAACTGATTTTCCGCACCAGTGAGAAACGTGATGTCGCTAACTTCTGAATTTAAACATCATTTTCGAACACCCTTCCATAAGTTCACTTTTTACTATATTCTGGGCACAAATTTTTGCAGCTATTTTTCCACCTGAAGTGAGTTTGTTATGTCGATTTTTTCTATAGATGGCCTTTGTCTGGCTTTTGGCACCCATGTTCTGTTGGATCATGCCAATTTTTCCCTCGAAGCAGGCGAGCGGGTTTGTTTAATTGGCCGCAACGGCACAGGTAAGACCACATTAATGCGACTCATTCAGGGTGAAATGCAGGCAGATGAAGGTGACCTTCGTAAGAAAGATGGTCTTATTGTCTCATCTTTGTCGCAGGAAGTACCACACGAGGCTCAGGGCAGTGTCTTTGATATTGTAGCTTCAGGGCTGGGTGATACGGCTCAGTTGCTACAGGATTATAATCATGTCCTTCATGATGTTGCTAATGGTGATGAAAAAGCGCTTAAAAAAATGGAAAAGATCCAGCATGACTTAGAATCAGTGGATGGCTGGTCTCTGGTACAGCGAGTGGAAGAAACCATTACCAGACTGCAATTATCAGGCGATGATCTCATTGAAGATATGTCGGGTGGTTTAAAGCGTCGCATCATGCTGGCTAAAGCGCTGGTAATTGAACCCGATATTCTGATGCTTGATGAACCAACCAATCATCTGGATATTGAATCAATTCTCTGGCTGGAAAATTTTCTAAAAACCTATAGCGGCTGTGTTCTGTTTATTACTCACGATAGAATATTTCTGCAGAATGTTGCTACCCGTATTCTTGAGCTTGATCGAGGCCAGTTAGTTTCTTTTCCCGGTGATTATCAGACCTTCCTGCGTCGAAAAGAAGAAATGCTGCATGCCGAAGAACAGGCCAATAAATTATTTGATAAAAAGCTGGCAAATGAAGAAATCTGGATCCGCCAGGGCATTAAAGCACGACGCACCCGAAATGAAGGACGGGTGCGGGCATTAAAATCCATGCGTGATGAGCGCAGTCAGCGTAGAAATGTGCTGGGTAAAGTCAAACTGGAATTAGATGATAAGAAAAATTCCGGTAAACTGGTGGTTGAAGTTGAAAAAATTTCTTATGCATACGAAAACAAGCCGATTGTAAATAACTTTTCCACAGTGATTATGCGTGGTGATCGCATTGGTATTATTGGCCCTAATGGGGTAGGTAAAACAACTCTGCTGAATCTGCTGCTGGATGAGCTCACACCACAATCCGGCAGCGTAAAATTAGGCACCAAGCTGGAAATTGCCTACTTTGATCAGCTGCGTAATCAGCTGGATGATGAAAAATCCATTGTCGAAAACATAGGGCAGGGCAGGGAGTTTGTCAGCATCAACGGTCGTGATCGTCATGTATTCAGTTATCTGGGCGATTTCCTGTTTTCATCGGAACGGGCAAAGGTTTCAGTCAAGGCGTTATCCGGTGGTGAAAGAAACCGTTTATTGCTGGCAAAATTATTTACCAAACCGGCAAATTTGCTGGTGCTTGATGAGCCCACCAATGATTTAGACAGTGAGACTCTGGAATTATTAGAAGCCTTATTAATGGAATACCAGGGCACCTTGATTATTGTCAGCCATGACCGTGCTTTTTTAAATAATGTTATTACCAGTTCACTGGTTTTTGAAGCTGATGGCATTAATGAATATGTGGGCGGCTATGATGACTGGCTCAGACAAAGAACGCCTGCTGCATCTCCATTTCAAAAAGATGCTCAGCAGGTAAAAAAACAGGCTCAACAGCTTAAACCTGATTCAGGTACAGGTACAGGTACAGGCGCAACATCGGTTGTTGCTGCGAAGCAGACAGTCAAACTGAGTTATAAAGAGCAGCGTGAACTGGATAATTTACCGGGTAAAATTGAAAAATTTGAAAGCCAGCAGGCAGAACTTGAAAGCGAAATTGCCCAACCTGAATTTTATCAGCAGGAGCAAAATATCGTGGCCAGAAAATTGTCTGAACTGGAAGTTTTAAACCAGCAGCTGGAATCAGTCTATCAACGCTGGGATGAACTGGAAGAAAAGCAGGCAGGGAACTAATCAGCGTTTAGCTCCTTTAAAATGACTTGATTTATTGACTCAGGTAGTTTATTCTTCCCGACCTTGGAGAGGTGGCCGAGTGGTCGAAGGCGCACGCCTGGAAAGTGTGTAAACCGTAAGGTTTCGAGGGTTCGAATCCCTCCCTCTTCGCCATATTCAAAACCGCATGTTTTGTTCATCAAAGCCTGCGGTTTTTTTATGTCAGGGGTTTAATTTTTTATCGGCCAGTGTTAAGCCTATGGTCACTTATTTTTCTGCCGGGAGGATGGGCGGCCCGCCCATCTTTACTCTTGAACATTTGATGTGGGCGAGCCGCTGATACTCCTGGGAGTATCAGCTTTGGTAAAATGAGTGTTAAGACTTATGAAAAGTACGCAAATTTGTGAAGAACCTAAATTATTGGAGATTGTTTTGTCCGAAAAATATACGTTTCCCGTTGATCAATTACTGACCTATGGTAATTGCCAAGATATTGGTACTAACTTTGATGACTGGCCAGATTATCTGGAATTAGGCTTCACGAATGAGCATGTTCCTCAACTGATCCAAATGGCAACGGATGCTGAACTTGAGGAAGCGAGTTCAGATAGTCTGGATGTGTGGGCCCCCATACATGCCTGGCGTACACTGGCTCAACTTGGATCAGAAGAAGCCATTATTCCTTTGATGGATTCTTTTTGGCGTTCCGAAGATGGCGATGAATGGTTTTTAGAAGAAATTCCTTATGTGTTTGGAATGATAGGGGTAAGCACATTGCCTGCTTTGACCAATTTTTTGTTTGAAGGAACCAATAGCAATGATGCTTGTAGTCTGGCATGTTCCTGTTTAAGGCAAATAGGAAAAATGCATTTACAGGTACGAGATGACTGTATTTCACTAATCACACGAAAACTGGAAGAATTTGACGTAAGCAATACAGAGTTTAATGCTCTGGTAATCAGTGATCTGATTGACATGGAAGCAGTCGAAGCATTGCCTACCATAAAGCAAGCTTATGAAAAAGAATGTGTTGATTACTCAATTCAGGGTGACTATGAAGATGTTGAAATTTATATGGGGGTTAGAAAAAAGCGGGCAACTCCTGTAAATTATCCTGGCATACTTGATTAGCATCCAGGCTTTAAAGAGCTGCTGTAATCTATTCAACAAAACACCCGGCCAGTAACACAAAAAAAGACTAAAATAGGACGCAACGATCCTTGCCCGAGTGGTAGTGGCAAAAAATATAAAAAGTGCTGCCTTGGTAAAGCTTAAGAAACGCCCAATGCCTTAAACTCCGCAATCAGTCCCTACAAATTCATCCTCGTTAAGTGTAACCTCGCCATATGCTTTTGTTATAACTTTATGCATTACTTTTACGCCAACAAGATTATAACGAATTAAGAGTTTTTATGTCAGGTGTGACATAAAAACTCTTAATTCGTTATGGTATGCTGTAAACCAAAATAAATTAGTGGCTAATTTGAAGATAATGTGTTTTGGGATACGTTGTCACGCCAGTTTGCTATCAAGAGCAAAGTTATGTGTTTAAAAGGAGGTATCAGTGTTGAATTGTAGCTTTTCACACATCCCATCTGTGGGTGCGGCAACAGAAAGAAAAATATGGAATAGCGGAATTACTTCAATGGATGATTTTATTAAGTCACCACCAGACTTTCTTTCAAAAAATAAATCAATAAAAATTGCAGAGCACATTCAACTGTCAAAAGAAAAAATGACAACAAGAGATGCCCGATATTTTTATGATAATTTACCGACAAAAGAAAGTTGGCGTATGTTCTGTGAGTTTCAAGACACAACCGTTTATCTGGATATTGAAACAACGGGGCTTGGTTCTCCCAGGGACATAATTACAACCATTGCTTTATATGATGGCAAGAGCATCAAACATTATGTTAATGGGGAAAACCTAAACGATTTTAAAAACGATATAATGCAGTATGACGTTATCGTTACCTACAACGGAAAAACCTTTGATGTGCCATTTATTGAAAATTACTTTGGTATCAGTATTTCCCATGCACACTTAGATTTGAGATATATTCTTGCTAGTCTTGGTTATTCTGGTGGGCTAAAATCCTGTGAGCACCAACTGGGCATTGGAAGGACAGGCAGTCTTGCCGATGTTGATGGCTTCTTTGCTGTTTTATTATGGAGTGATTACAAAAAAAAGAAAAATGCTAAATCGCTAGAGACTCTTCTCTCTTATAACATTGAGGATGTATTGAACCTTGAGTATTTAATGATTGAAGCTTATAACAAAAATTTAAACAATATCCCGCTAAAATTAAATACACTGGCTATCCCTTCAACGCCAGATAACCCATTTGAAATTGATGTGGATACCGTTAATAGAATAAAGGCTCAGAGTTATGCATACTAAGCCTGTCAGTGAAACTGGAAGTATTTCACTTATATGATAATTATTCTGATCAACAACTATGAGTTTTTAACTGAGCATAAAGTGAATGAGAAAAATAGCGACCAAAGTGTCCAAGAAGCTGAAAAAAGTTAAGGCAAATAAGATTATTGACCTTGGTGAATACCGAAAACAAAGAAAAGAGCTTGAAACCCTGTTTGGTGAGGTGCATACAACAGAAGAATCCATTGAATCGGGCAAAGATC
>DAOVUK010000095.1 GCA_030632625.1 Gammaproteobacteria bacterium | reverse complement strand
GGCTAAAGGGTTGTTTCATTAAATCCTGTGTTATTTTTTTATGGAGAATGTTCTTGGCTAAGAGACGAGTTGTTATTACCGGAATGGGAATGGTTAGTCCTGTTGGATTGAGTGTCTCTGAATCCTGGGACAATATTCTTGCCGGCAAAAGTGGTATAGCACTTATCGATCACTTTGATACCAGTGCTTTCAATGTCAAATTTGGCGGTTCAGTCAGAAACTTTGATGTCAATGAATATCTGACACCCAAAGATGCTAAAAAAATGGATACCTTTATTCATTATGGTATGGCTGCGGCTATACAGGCTATTGAAGATTCGGGTCTTGAGATTACCGAAGAAAATGCATGGAAGGTCGGCGTTTATATTGGCTCCGGTATTGGCGGTTTGCCCGGAATTGAAAAAGGCTATGACAGCTATCTGAAAGGCGGGCCACGTAAGGTTTCTCCATTTTTTGTACCCAGTAATATTATTAATATGATTTCTGGTAATCTTTCTGTTAAATACGGTATGAAAGGTCCTAATCTTGCAATGGCAACAGCCTGTGCCACAGCAACCCATAGTATTGGTGATGCCGCTCGAATTATTGAGTATGGTGATGCGGATGTCATGGTTACCGGCGGTGCTGAAATGACCAGTTCATATTGTGGACTGGCCGGATTTTCTGCAGCGCGGGCACTTTCCAAACGCAATGATGATCCACAAGCTGCATCCAGACCATGGGACAGGGATCGTGATGGTTTTGTCCTGAGTGATGGTGCCGGGGTTGTTGTTTTAGAAGAATATGAATTTGCTAAAGCACGAGGGGCGAAAATATACGCTGAAATTCTTGGCTTTGGTATGAGTGGTGATGCTTATCATATGACCTTACCCTCCAAAGGTGGTGAAGGTGCAAGTCGCTGTATGGATTCGGCATTAAGAAATGCCGGGTTAAATCCTGAACAAATTACCTATATTAATGCTCATGGGACATCGACGCCTGCAGGCGATCTGGCTGAAACGGAAGCAGCTAAACGGACCTTTGGTGATTATGCCTACAAATTGACCATGAGTTCAACCAAGTCAATGACCGGACATTTACTCGGTGCAGCAGGTGGTATTGAAGCAATATTTACTGCTTTGGCGATTCGCGATCAAGTTGCACCGCCAACCATTAACCTTGAAAATCCCAGTGATGATTGTGACCTGGATTATGCCCCATTAGTACCCAAAGAAATGAAAATTGATTATGCAATATCCAATTCATTTGGTTTTGGCGGCACTAATGGCACACTGATTTTAGGAAAAGTCTAACACTCATAACCCTATTACCTCTTAAGAGCTTCCTTCTTTAAGTAGAAGGGGTTCTGGAAGACAGGGTTAACATATCATCTAATTGCAAAAAATTATAGAATATGACTTATGCGTGTCAGTTAACAGAAATTCCCAAGCACGATTTTCCTGAGTTAATTCAGTTTTACCGTCATTTTTCCCATAAATATCCTTTTCTACTCACAACTTCCGCTAATAATTTTGATAATCGACGTCAAGCGGGTCATTCTGACAGTGAACAGGTGTCTGTTTTTGATATTTTGTTTATTGAGCCGGAAGAGTGGCTGAAACTGAACCATCAGCTTAAATTAAGCACGTCCAGCAAAGTTGATATTAATCCGGATGACTTGTTTCTCGATGCCTTTGATCGCCTATTTTCTGCTGAAAAAAACAACCATAAGTCTGCATCCGGACTGCCTGTCAATCTACCCTTCACAGGAGGCTGGTTTGTTTTTTTAGCCTATGAACTGGCGCAGCAAATTGAACCGCGTTTAAACCTTACTTTTGACAAGCAATTATTACCTGTTGCCTATGCAGCCCGGGTAAAAAAAGCGCTTATTTATGATCATAAGAAAGAAAAGATTTTCTTTCTTAGTGAATCGGGTATGGATCATAAACAAAGTGTTCAATCTTTATTAAATGATGCACAACATTTACAAAAATTAAACTGTAGTAAATCTTCATTTGAAAAGTTAAATGATTCACTTCAGGAGGAAAACAAAAATATATTTCTTAAGTCAGTCAAAACAGTTAAAAATTACATAAAAGAAGGTGATGTTTTTCAGGTTAATTTATCCAGGCTCTGGCAATCGTCATTTGACTCCGTGAACCATACTGAACAGGCATTTTCCCTGTCAAAAATACTCAGCAAAGAAAATCCTGCACCTTTTTCAGGTCTTGCAGATTTTGCATCGGAGCAGGGGACAGCAAGCATTATTTCCTCTTCACCCGAACGCTTGTTAAAAGTTAAGGATAATTGTCTGGAGTCACGGCCCATAGCGGGAACCCACCCGCGAAGTACATCAGAAGAAGAAGATTCACGCCTGTTAAATGAACTTCATGAGCATCCTAAAGAACAGGCGGAGCACATTATGCTTATTGATTTAATTCGCAACGATCTGGGTAGAGTTTGTGTGCCTGGAACAGTGGTGGTTGATGAATTGATGGTTAATGAAAGCTATGCTCATGTGCATCATATTGTATCTAATGTGAGTGGACAACTGCAGTCTGATAAAACGCCGGGAGAAGTGATCAAGGCAATGTTTCCCGGAGGGACAATTACTGGTTGCCCTAAGGTTCGCTGTATGGAAATTATCGCTGAGCTGGAACAGAAGTCCCGAGGCGCCTATACGGGTTCAATTGGCTTTATTAATCTTGACGGCAGTATGGACTTAAATATTCTTATCCGGACTATGGTTTTAGAGACGGTTTTAGAGACGGTTTCAGAGACGGTTTCAGAGACAGCTTTAGATCATAAATCAAATCTGAGCTTCAGGGCTGGGGCCGGGCTGGTATTCGATTCTATTGCAGAAAAAGAGCTTCAGGAAACCCGGGCAAAGGCTAAAGGCTTGCTCCAGGCTTTACAGATTTCTCCATCATGACGCAAAGGCAGGATGTTAATAAATCGGCCTATGAATTAACCGATAAAATTGACAGCAGTGACCGGGGCTTAGCCTATGGTGATGGTCTGTTTGAAACAATTGCCTATGTTGGTGGTGTTTTGCATAACTGGGATCTGCATTGGCAGAGACTTTTATCAGGAGCCCGGCGACTTGTCATTGATTTACCTGATCAACAATTTTTTCTTGAACAAATTAATTTGAAGATTAATCAGGACAGTCAGTTAACAAACTCGTTATCTGACTCTTTATGTACCTCTATATCTAACTCTATTTCTAACTCTATTTCTACAAATAGAGTGATAAAAATTATTGTCACACGCGGGCTGGGTGGTCGGGGTTATCTTTACCCTGAACCACAAAAGTCAACGATTATTGTTTCCGTGCATGCATGGCCTGAACGTGCTGCTGAAGATTATCATTGCGGAATTCGGGCAATAGTTTGTCAAACCTGTCTGGCAAAACAACCGGCATTGGCGGGAATTAAACATCTGAATCGTCTGGAACAGATCCTTGGGCGAAATGAATTTTCTAATAGTCATTATCTTGAGGGGATTATGCTTGCATGCTCTGATAATCCCTTAACTAATTCCTCAACTCATCCCTTAACTTATCCCTTAACTTATCCCTCAACTTACCCCTTAAAGACTGATTCTTTGATCATTGAAGGAACCAGCAGTAACCTTTTTTTTGTCAATAATGGCCGTTTATTGACACCGGCAATTGATACCTGTGGTGTTCAAGGTACAATAAGGCAGTTGATTTTTGCTTTAGCAAAGCAAATGGATATCGTTATTGAAGAAAATCATTATCCTTTAAGTGAACTGGAGAATGCTTCAGAAGTTTTTTTTACTAATAGTATTTTTGGTGTTATGCCAGTTGCCTCTATTACTATGAGTGAAGAGGTTCAGTGGCAGTATGATTTAGGGGCTAGTCAACAAAAAATAGCATCCGTACTGGCAAAAATAATAAATAAAGAGCTCAACCGTCCTGAGGCTCTTTTCATCTAAATAAGACGGGTGTAGTTCTTTTGCTACGATATTCGCCTAATATTGTAGAACTGTCAGTGTCGTAACAAAGGAACTACACCCAAATAAGACTGAATATGATAAAAAAATTTTTCAAACTGATTGCTCTGTTAATTATCGTGAGTACTTTTATCGCCGGCTGGTATTGGAATGAATATAAAATTTATTTGCAGACACCGATCTCTCTCTCTGAGTCTGAACAGATTTTTACCGTTAATAAAGGGGATCGGGTTCGCAATATTGCAGAAAACCTTTATCAATATAAGGTTATTCAGCAGCCTGGATACTTTCGTCTTTATGCCCGACTGTCTAAGCAGGCTGCCAAAATAAAAGCGGGTGAATATTCACTCAAACCGGGAATGACTGCAGTGGATGTGCTTGCCTTATTTGTTTCTGGCACAGTGAATCAGTATTCATTGACCATTGTGGAAGGCTGGACAGTTAAAGAGGCTCTGGAACAAATTAAAAAAGATCCGAATCTGATAAAAACTGCGGATTTTACTACTCCGTTTGATATAAAAACCAAAGCAAATATCGCCAAAAAATTAAACAGTCAATACAGTAATTTTGAAGGGCTGCTTTACCCGGATACTTACAATTTTCCTAAAGGCACCAGTGATTTTCAGTTTCTTAAACGCTCCTATGATGTTATGCAAAGCGTGCTTGCTGAAGAATGGCAAAAAAGAGAGAAAAAAACACCACTTAAAACACCTTATGAAGCTTTGATACTTGCCTCTATTGTGGAAAAAGAATCCGGTGTCAGTAGTGAACGCAGCAAAATTGCCGGTGTTTTTATTCGTCGTATGAATAAAAGAATGCGCCTGCAATCTGATCCGACTATTATTTATGGTATGGGAGAGCGTTATAAAGGTAATATACGCCGTAAGGATATTAATGAAAAAACGGCCTATAATACCTATCAGATCTCGCGTTTACCACCAACACCTATTGCTATCCCGGGTCGTGAAGCGATTCATGCCGTATTACATCCTGATAAGGGAAAAAGCCTGTATTTTGTTGCTGATGGATCAGGTGGACATGCTTTTAGTAAAAACTTGAAAGAGCATAATCGTGCAGTAAAAAAATACCTCTCTCTTTATAAAAAACGTAATAAAAAATAACAAATAGTAAAATCTATATAGGAATCGAGATTGAAGCATGTTCAAAGGTAAATTTATAACAATAGAAGGCTCTGAAGGCTCAGGAAAATCAACCAATATTCGCTTTGTTCAGGACTATTTGAGTTCAAAAAATATAGAATTTATCTCTACTCGTGAACCGGGCGGGACTCCGGTTGCTGAAAAAATCCGGGATCTATTGCTTGATAATGCTAATACCAGCCTTTGTGATGATGCTGAATTATTGTTAATGTTTGCTGCCCGTTCTCAGCATCTGAATGAATTAATTATCCCTGCTCTTGAATCTGGAAAATGGGTGATAAGTGATCGTTTTACTGATGCCAGCTATGCCTATCAGGGCGGTGGTCGTGGTTTGTCCTGGCAAAAAATCGCTCAATTAGAACAATGGGTTCAAGGCAGCTTAAGACCCGATGCAACCATTTTGCTTGATATTCCGGTCGAACTGGGGATGGAACGGGTGCGTGAACGTGGTGAAACGGATCGTTTTGAGCAGGAGCAACTCGGTTTTTTTAACCGCATCAGAGAATCCTATTTAAAACTAGCCAGAGAAAACCCAGAGCGTTTTCACATTGTAAATACACAGCCCGCTATTGAATATGTTCATAAACAGCTTATTCAGGTAATGGACAAATTAACTGCTTAAATTTTATATTATAGAGGCATCAAATATGCCTGAAACTGTATCTAAAACACTGTACCTAAAACAATGTCTGATAATCAAACTATGCCCAACTATGCACAAATGGCTTATTTCCCATGGCAGTCATCTGTCTGGCAGAAACTGTATTCAAATAAATTCTCAAATAAGATGGAGATCAACCATTTTCCACATGCCTTATTACTTGCCGGTGTAGCGGGTATTGGTAAAAAGGAACTGGCGTTCTATTTAGCAAAAGGCTTATTATGTCAGTCACCACAGGAGAACCCGAAAACAGGACAAATTGAACCCTGTCAGTCATGCCGTGCCTGTCAACTCTTTAATTCAGCCACTCATCCTGATTTTAATCATATCACCACACCTGAAGATAAAAAGGTGATTCCGGTTGATACGATCCGTGAACTGATTCAATGGAGTGTTCTAAGCAGTCAGTTGGGCGGAAAAAAAATTATTCTCATTGAGCCTGCAGAAGCTATGAATCCAAATGCTTCTAATAGTTTATTGAAAACTTTAGAAGAGCCGGTTGCAAATACCATTATCATTTTACTGACAAACAAAAAACAGGCTCTTTTACCAACCATAAGAAGTCGCTGTCAAAGCATTGATCTGGCTTTGCCTGATAAGCAAATTGCACTGCAATGGCTGGAGGATTCTTTGCTGCAGACGTCACTATTCAATTCAGAGGAAGGGACATCAGAAAATGCTCAATTATTGCTGTCATTAGCATCCGGTACTCCTTTGCTTGCTTTAGAGCTGTCTCATGGAAAACAGCTGGAGGTGCGTAATACGGTAATTAAAAAGCTGCTATCAATTATGAATGATTCAGTTGATCCCGTCCGAATTGCAGAAGATTTCTTTAAGCAGACTAAAATAAAGCTGACAAAATCTAAATCTAAAAATCAGCAATTGCCGATCTCAGCCTATGATGTTATCTACTGGACTGATTCCATTGTGTCTGACCTGGCAAGATTAGCGCAAAACTGTGAACGGGATACAATAAGCAATATTGACTTATATGAGACCTTGAAACAATTATCTAATAGACTATACTTAAAAAAAATATTGCAACTATCTGATTTAATTAATAAAGCATATTATGAAATTCAAGGGCAGATAAATATTAATCTACTGTTTGAAAAATTACTTATCGATTGGAAAAATTGTAAACAATAAGCAATTTTGTGAGATTTATTCAGCATTGTTGTTATTTCATACTTTAGCATCTTGTGCTAATATGCATAAGCCTACAAAAATTAAACATCTTTTAGCCATCTAAAGAAAGAGTATTTTGTATTATGATGCGACCTGGTCAGGCCAGACAGAGTATTTTATCACTCTCTATCAAAGACAAAAACGCACTCTATGCAGCGTATATGCCTTTTATTGCTAATGGTGGTTTATTTATTCCAACCAATAAACAATATAAACTCGGTGATGAAGTGTTTATGTTGTTAACGTTGCTTGATGAAAAAGATAAGTTGCCCGTAGCAGGAAAAATTGTCTGGATCACGCCCATGGGTTCGCAAGGAAACCGGGCAGCAGGTGTTGGAGTCCAATTCAGCGATCAGGATAATGGTCAGGCACAAAAAAAGATTGAAACTTATCTTGCAGGTGCCATGAAATCCGATAGACCTACCCATACTATGTAAACGGCTGTTTCAAAGCAGGCCATCTTTATTTACCATCTATACCCATGATACTTGAAAATGCAGACTTCGTTATTTTAACTTAAAGCCTCAATCATGTAGTACTTATACACTCAATCGGCTCTAAGTCAAAATGCCTCGCTGCATTTCCAAGTATCACGGGTATAACTACTGAATTCTTTATAAAGAGCCGTTAATTATTGCTCTTAATCTTACCCAATCCATATGCTTAACCCATAGAGAATAACCATGTCACTCAATTTAGTTGATTCCCATTGCCATCTTGATATGCTTGATTTGGCCGAATTTGATGATCATATGGATAATGTGATTGCCCTGGCAGA
Source organism: Gammaproteobacteria bacterium (assembly GCA_030632625.1). GTDB lineage: Bacteria > Pseudomonadota > Gammaproteobacteria > GRL18 > GRL18 > GRL18. The sequence goes on along the minus strand of DAOVUK010000095.1, from coordinate 1,109 downwards.
GCAAAATCAGGTCACTGATATTTTAAGTATAGCGGTCGATTTAGAGGGCTTTCCACGAATATTGGACACTGCAAAAACATACCCTAATGTGTTTGCTTCTGTGGGTTTACACCCCTGTCATTCCCCGGAAGATACCATCACCGTTGCACAATTATCTATGTTGGCAGATGATCCAAATGTTATTGCTATTGGTGAAACCGGTCTTGATTATTATATGAATGAGGGTACTGACCCTCTGGGTGAAAATTTTGCCTGGCAGCGTGAACGCTTTCGGACACACATAAAAACAGCAATTCAATCTGGAAAACCTCTTATTATCCATACTCGAGATGCCAGGGAAGATACTTTAAGAATTCTTCAGGAAGAAAATGCCCATAAAATTGGCGGTATCATGCATTGTTTTGTTGAGGATCTGGCAACCGCTGAAAAAGCGCTGGAGATGGGTTTTTATATCTCATTTTCCGGCATTGTCACCTTCAAAAATGCCAAAACTATACAGGCAGTAGCCAAAGCTGTCCCTGATGATCGAATTCTCATTGAAACAGATGCTCCTTATCTTGCCCCGGTACCGATGAGAGGCAAAAGAAATCAGCCCGCTTATGTCGCTTACATTGCTGAATTTTTGGCCGAATTACGCCAGACCAGTGTTGAACATATCGCCTCTGTCACCCGGGAAAATTATTTTAGATTGTTTTTTAAATAAAATCGTAAAGGCCTTCAACTTATTTACTCTAATATGTTGTCTATATGAGCCAAATGAAACATGCAAAACCTGTAGGAGCCTATTCAAGCACAATTTATCTTTTGGAAGAAATTTCTATTGAAGAGGCAACTCACATCATTAAAGATGATAATTTAAAACTCCTGGAATTTGATCCTATATATAAAGGCTGAATGATTTTAATAAATAAGCCACTTATTCTATAGATCATAACGGGCATTTAGATGGTCAATTACTGCACCCGTCCCTAAGCGGAAAATTACATTCTCCTATCTGTGTCGCTAAGGGCGTAAACCCGCTATTTCAGGTGTCTGAAAAAGTTTGAGTAAAGATCTAAATTTCTGATATTGATTTGTTCTTAACCAAGTGGTAATAACCTATTACTGCT
>DAOVUK010000474.1 GCA_030632625.1 Gammaproteobacteria bacterium | reverse complement strand
TGTAAAGTGTAAAGCAGTTTGGTCAGTCCCAGAAAATGCTGCTGGCATCCAGAGTGCCAATTACTGTATTTCTTAAAACACGTATTCAGTTAATTTTTCAGGAAAACAAGTCTGGGAGTGAATAATGTGAAATGTGTGTCACGATTTTGCATGCTGAGCGATAGGCGAAATGTTAATTAAAAACACCTTGATACATTATATTGGCAACTTTATTTCTATCGCTGCTCCACCGGGACTGGTTCAACATAATGACAAATGGGTAGTTATCACCAGAGGGTGAGAGCATATAGCCTGCATAGGTTGATACCCCTTTAAGTGTTCCGGTTTTGGCTTGAAAACGATTTTTATCAATCCTCAATAAGCTTTGATAGGGCTTGAAATGAATAAGGATACTCATCATCTGGTTTGCAGTAAACTGATTTTTTCTTGACAAACCAGACCCTTCTTTCAAGGTAAAATTATTGATGCCAATTGTATTGCTCAGAAATTCTAAAACAACCTGACTGCCTTTTTCAAGATCAGCAGGAGCCCCTTTTAGTTCTCCCCCCAGAATGATCAATAATTGATTAGCGATCAAATTATTGGAAAATGAAAACAAACTTTTAATAATGTCAGATACCGTTTCGGAATGATGAAAACAAAGCCACGCCCATAGGACGTGGTTGTGATAGACCCTATAAGGGTCTTTTGTCCTGAGCATGCAGATAGTTATTTACTAATATTTGCTATCTGTATGTAATATTTATCTCTATTAAAACCTAGGCTCAAATGGTCACATATTTGTATATGCTCACACAACGCCTGTGGCGCCCATAAAGGGCCGTGCGAAAATGCCTTGAACTCAGACAAAATCTAAACACGCTGAATAGTTACAAATTTTTCTACTATTTTATGTGATTTTAATTTTAGCTTATCAATACTAATTTTTGTCCTGTTGAGTTTTACTTCGGAGAAAACTAGTTTCTTTTCTAACTCATTGATGGCAATAATATCAATTTCATTTTTATTTCTTCTTTCCCAATAAGTTCCAATATTGGAGAATTTTTTTGATAATTTTGCCTTCATATGTCTATTTAAATGGCTTGGCTAAATTTAATAACAGAAGCCGCCGAAAAAAGACGGCTTCTTAATTAAATTAACGTTTTTGTTTATGACACAATCCGCAACCTACTTCAGTACCTTTGGGTATCGTAGCAGTCAGGTTGTTCCTGCTGTCACACAGCGTTCCCTGATCATTTTTACACTCTACGATCCGGTCTGCTGCCGTTCTGAATAGAACGGTACCTTGCAGAGTACCATGACAGGTTCGACAATTATTGTTGCTGCTGCCGCCAAAACTATTATGCTTAAAGTTCCAGCGAGTATCACCATTACAACGCCTATATCACTGCTTCAAAAAGGCTTTGCTGGTCTTTTTCAACCAAATTTTTTGAATCCATGTGCCTATTTTTGTTATGCCCTAGCTTGACAATTTATTTGATATTTCGATATCTTTTTTAAGCAAAGAGTTAATGGTTTCATTTAAAGAGAACTTTTGCCCTTTATCACGAATTTTTTTTATAAAAAAATCTTTAACTTCTCTGTCTAGATATATTGGGATATCCAATTCTTCCAGGGGTCTGAAGAACTTACCTTGCTCTGCATTGGTAAAATCATATTCATCTTTCATTTTTTGCACCTTTGTTGATATGAATGCTGTTCTTTTTTTGATGCTTTTCTTGCACTGATAATTCTCACATACTCAATATTATCATCATTTTTGAATGTATGTACGACAACGAGAATAACTTCATTTAAGGATCTACCCAAAAGAATCCACCTGTCTTCTTCAATAGAATGTTCGTCATCATATCGATTTAATGCGTGAGGATCTGCAAATACATAAGAAGCTTGTTCAAAATTGATCCCATGCTTTTCAATATTGACATTTTCTTTTCCTGAATCCCACTCAAATTTCATAACTAAGACTACAGACCTTCGATAGATTATTTACACTGTTTTAGAATTATCTTGCCTTACGCCCAAATGAGTAAACGATCGGTATCAGGTAACAGGCATACCATCTATTGTGACACCATGAGCCTGGCTTTCGTACCCCACATGCACATAAACAGGGTGTAACATATTAACTCCAGCCCGTTGTTTTAAGCCACTTCTTTTTTTAATTCAAAATCAAAATGAATCACGCTGAATGAACAACTGATTTTTCCATCGTCATCCTGTTCCAGAATGCCCTCTTTAAGCAAACGGTACTTAAAATCATGTGTACTGCCGGGTACCTGAGCAGGCACTTTCCAGACAACCATCGCATAGAAACTGGATTATCAAGTACAAAATTTTATTCAAGATTATTTTCTATCACTTTGTCTGCTCCAATTATAGGAATTAGACTTAAAATAACTTTTTCAAAAATATTGTTTTCAGCTTTTTTAATAAATTTAACTCTCCGATCTTGCCACGATAATGTTTGAATTAAATTAGATGCAACCACCGATGGCTGCTCCAGATTTTTTACTGGTATCTCAGTTTTCTGGCCTCTAATACTTGTGCTAATAGGGCAACAAATTAATAAACCACTCGCTCGATTATATTCTTTACTGGATAACACCAAAGCAGGACGGTATTTCCCAATTTCTTTGCCCTTTACTGGATCAAAATCAAGCCAAACAATATCATTTTGTTCTGGAATATATTGCTTTACCACTTATTCACCAATTTCTTTAGAATTAATAACCGCCAATTCATCAGCATGAGCAGTATAGGGAGTCATACCTTCAAGTAATTCTTTTTCAGTGTA
>DAOVUK010000123.1 GCA_030632625.1 Gammaproteobacteria bacterium | reverse complement strand
GCGCAGATTACGGCACCTTTTGACGGCTTTATTCAGAAAACTAAAGTGCATAAAGGGGCTGTGGTTTCTGCACAGGTCACTGAACTCACTACTTTAATTGTCGTGGATAATGATAATAAGGTCAGGCAGCAGATAGTGAAAAAGAGCGTTGCTTATGAACACTACTGGGTGATAGATGAAGGACTGAAAAAAGGTGATATGGTTATTTCTCAGGGATTGCAGAAAATAAAACCGGGTATTCAGGTTGATCCGGTCAAGGCCAGTGACAGCAAAACTCCTGACAATGCTCAAAAATAGCTTTAACGATAGCGGCATAAATTACTTGTCGCTATTTTAATAATAAATATCTGATATCCCAAAAACACCTGGAATAAAGGCAAAATCATTAGTCAAAAACCTGCCTTAAACTGGAGGAAATATGGGGAATTCGTATTCGACGTCAGATAGCAAAGAATACTCGAGAGCTTGCTTTATTTAACATGGCCATCAATAGTAAACTTCGTGGCTGTCATTTAGTTAGTGTCCATCCGTTTATTGCTGTTTTTTCACCTCCCCCTTCTACCAAAAGTAGGCACCCTGAGGCGAAGAAGGGAAACTAAAAGGTAACTATTCAGCGTGTTTAGATTTTGCTCAAGTTCTAGGCATTTTTGTGTGAAGAATGTGAGCATATACAAATATGTGACCATTTTGAACACAAAAATAACGACGAAATTGAGTAAAAGATGAATACGCTGAATAGTTACACTAAAAGATGAATAAACAGATGAACACTTAGATAGCCTACTCAGTTTCCTATGGGTAAGGTTAATACTGGTGCTTCACTCTTTACTCCACTTGCAGACAACGCAGACAATTGTGTAAGTAATGCAAATGTGGACTTACTGGACAAGTCACTGTCATCTATATAAAACCAGGCATCACGATAGCGAATTACCACAGAAGCATTCTTCGGACGTTCCATACTGGAGCGAATACGTATCAGTTTGCCCAGCATCTGCGACCAGTTAAATACATTACCCTCATCATCCAATGTACGCGTTACTCGTCCCGCTGCAATATCCCTTTCAGGCACTTCCACCGCTTGTGAAACATAGAAAAGCACCCCAATCAATGATCGGGTATTGATAGAAATGCTATTTGATTGTGCTATTAAGCCAACAGCTATAGGGTAAAGCGACTTGTTTCCTTTCAGACCCAATAGTGTTTGCAGCTTTTTCACTCGAGGATCATTCTTAGCTTTGGGTTTTATATACAACACCAGTGAATTGGTCGCATTTTCACCAGCCCCCAGATACAATATACCTTCCATTTGCAGCTCACGCATAAGAATGATTGTTTCCTTAAATTTCTCGAATTCAGGTTTGCGTTCAGGTGTGGGGCCAGAAGCTGAGGGTGCATTCTTCAGATTGTTAATATTTTGAGCAGTAAGAGCCAGAATTCGTTCTACCGACCACCCGGAATGATATAATAGTGCCAGTGTATTTAATTTAAACGGTGACATAATCTGAGTAACAAATTTGTCTCCCTGAAGTGGTGTATAGGTAACTGTTGGTTTATCGGCATAAGTGATATTCGCCCCAAAAGCAACCGGATCCGTTCCGCTTACAAATGCAGTGTCAGAATTAGCTTCTGCCTGGAAGGTAAAGCTTGTAGTGACACTGGTTAATTTAAGAAATGTAGGATTATCACGATACTTAAGACGCACGATATTAAGCAGCAGTTGTTCGTTATTAGTCTGCTGCAGTGCAATATTGTAGTCGCCCCGAGTACTTTTTATAGCTGAAGGTCCAATGCTTGTACAAGCCGTCAAACCTAAAACAAGGGAAATAAAAATAAAAGAACTGATTTTCTTTAACACTGGAAAATACCTCTAGAAAATAATAATAAATTTCGTTTTAAATAAAAAGTTATCGGCTTAACACAATATCTATCGGATGTTTAACATCCAGATGAACATCTCTTTGCGGGAAAGAAATATTAATATCAGCCGCATTAAACTTTTCGTTAATAGCTTTATTGAGCTCACTTACTACACTCAAACGATAATCAACATCACCAATAAAACAGCGTAGTTGCAAATCCAGTGAATTATCACCAAAACTGTAAAATAAAACTTGTGGTACTGGATCATGCAATACTTTCTCATTTTCTTTAGCAACTTGAAAAAGTATTTTTGTGGCCAGGTTAATATCACTGCCATAAGCGACACCAATAGGAATAATTATTCTTGCCGTGGAATCAGAAAGTGACCAGTTTAATAGCTGACCGGTAATAAATTCTTTATTAGGGACTAATAACTCTTTTCTATCGATGGTCAAAATGGTTGTTGCCCGAATGCGTATCTTACTCACAATACCTTCATTCTCACCGACGCTGACATAATCTCCAACCCGAATAGGACGCTCAAATAAGATAATAATGCCACTGATAAAATTAGCAACAATTTCCTGCAGTCCAAAACCAATACCAACACTCAAGGCTGCAAACAGCCATTGCAGTTTAACCCATTCAGCACCGAGCAGATTAAAAATGGTAAATAATCCAATGCCCACAATCGTATAATTAACCAGGGTTGTAATGGTATAAAGATTACCTTTACTGATTGAAGAATTTTGTAATAATAATATATCAATAATAGCAGGCAGCCGTTTAGCACCCACAATGGTTAAAACTAATATGAAGATTGCCAGAGCTATATCTGATAAAGTAACAGGTAACATTTGTTCTACACCATCAACAATTTCTACATGGTGCCATAAATTAACTGTATTGAAAATAGATAGTGCAGGTAAAATCTCTGTCCAGATAATGCTCAGCATAGAAACAGAAAAAACGAACAAAACGACATTTAATAATTGCAGGGAATCTTCACTTAATGAAGCTATATCAACTTCAGGCTCTTCAAGCTCAATGGCAGGTGTCTGAGTATTCTCTTCTGTATCATCAGGTATGGATTTTTTCTTAAGTAATTCTTTTCGTCTTTCGTAAGCTTGTGTCAGCGCATATTTACGTTGTGTTAATAATAGCCAACGTACAGAAATTTGCTGCAGGAGTACAATGGCAAATATCAGCCATACAGTGTCAATCAAGTTGACCGTCATTTGTGTTGCCGTATACACATAACCAATCACTATCAGTCCGGAAAGAGCAATAATACTTATCAAAGAAATTACGAACCACAAAAATTGAGTTCTTGCAAAAAAGCTATTGTTATCATGTGCAGCAGCAGAACTAAGCAAGCCTGTTTTTGGTTTAATTAATCGATAAAATAAGAGTGCAAAAAGAAATAATGTGAGTAATAAAGATAATCGTCCCAGACCGCCATTAACAGAGGATTCACCTTTGGAAAGTAATAATGCAGTAATAAAAATAATCGGTAAAAAAGTAACTATCAAACGCCGCATTTCATGTCTTAATCCGATAACAATATTGTTTGCCCATTTAAAATGAATTTCTGCTACGCCTCCGGGAAAACAGAGATAACGGAACGTTTGTAAATAAAATAAGGGAAAGGCAATAAAATTCATAGCAAAAGAAATAGAATAAGTAAACTCAGAAGCTTCTGGAAGAAGGGAAAGCTGCCAACTGGTTACATAGAGTATAATAGGCAGAGGTATTGCTAACAATAATGTATAAAAAATGGCTTTAAATGTATGCGATAATTTATCTTCACTGATGCGTTTTGTTTTTGCTCCCGTATTCATTAATAAATTGATAATATTGTTTCTTTTTAACAAGAATAAAATCACCATAAATAATACCAGAATATAAAATGAACTATCCACTATTTTTATAAAGTCATTAATAAATAAAGACCATTTAGCAGGTTTTAAAAAAAACATCATCTCTTCAGGAATATTTTTTATATTTTGCCAATTGAATACAGCAGCACTGCGCATCCAGAATAAGCGTTCATCCAGTAAGTTATAATATTCATCAACAACATTTAAAAAAAGTTTCTCTGCATAGTCAATATCACCAATCACCTTAAGATACAGTGCATCAATTTTAATCGCTTTATCTAATAAAACATGGCGCGTTTCTATTAACTCCATTAAATCATCATATATTGTTGTCTGAACATAAGGTGGTATTTCAGAGAACAAATGAGTAATGTAATCCTCTTTATTTTTTATTTTACCTAATTCTTCCTCATATTTTATTTGCGCTAAACCTAATTGAGCAATAAGGTCTTGTCTTCTTATTATATCTTCTTTGTATCTTTGTCGGTTAGGCAGTGACTTTTTTTGTTCATACAGCACCTGTCCAAGAATTTGATTCGAACCGGAAAGTTCAAGTTTCTTTATAGTATTGGCTTGTTGTAATTTAAGTTTTTTGGTTTCTTTATTGACTTCATCATCCTGAGATTCCAGTTCACTAAGATATTTTAAGCTCTTGTTAATTTCATTATTCAATTCGGCATTATTATCTGCCATTGATTGTATTAATAAATGCTTTCCCTTTGCTTTAATTTGCTCAGCCCATATCAGGGCCTGTGTTTTTTTACTTTCTAATTCACGCTTTAAGTTTATTTCATTTTTTAATAAATTTAACTGGCGTTCAGAAAACATTAAATGATTGTCAGATAATTGTTTTTCAAATTGTAATAATTTTAATCGTATAGGCTGGCTATGTAATTGTTTATTTAATTTTTCTATCTGGCGACGCAGCAATCCAATATGGGTATCTGTACGCCATTCCAGTGACTGTCTTTTTGTTGAGGATAAATCCTTTGGAATAAATTTTTTATACTCCAACTTTTTTTCTAATAACGTATTGGTTTCAATCAATTCTTTTCTAATGACAGGCAAACTCTCTGATACAAGAGCAAGAGATTGACTTACATCTGTATTTTTTGTTGTAATTGAATCATGTTGAATTAGCTCTGATTCTAATTGCTGTTCAAGTTCGGTAATAGGAATTTCTTTTATATTGTCTAATACAATCTCATCATCTGGCTGAATTGTTTTTGTTTTATTGTTTTGTTTGTTAATTTCTATGCTTAATAATTTTATTTTTTCCAGTGCACCAAGCTGAATATTGGTATAAAATTGAATTCTTTTATCAGTTTCTTTTATTAATTCAAGATAAGACAGTGTTTTTTCATAATTTTCTGCTAATGAAATTTTAGATTCTTCATCTATATTTTTTGACTTTTGCACCACCTTGATTTTGTTTTCAATCTTTTTTTCACTGACTGTGTCTAATGATTCCTCAGAAAATACAGGATTGGAAAAGCAGAAAAAGCCCAGTAAAAAAATAAGACTAAAATTTGTCAGCGGAATTCTTTTATAGTTCATCAAAGTTTCTTTATTTATATATTATGCAATGGTTCAAAATCAAAAAAATATTTTAATGTAGAGATTCTCTGCCGTCTATCCGAAAAAACAAAAAAAGTGATAGAATGAAGACATGATAAAACCAAAACTTAATACGAATCCCTTAATACTTTCTCCGGGACACTTTTATGAACAGTACTGGGATAATGTTGAAGCGGCAACCCAAAATGTACTTAATTGGGAATACAACTGTATTTATCAGCTGAAGCCCAACGGCCTGAATGGACAACGCCAGGTTTTAGATCTTAATTCAATGCAGATTAACCATGTAAGCAGGGCCGGGGGAATGATGCTCACACCCAGCGCATCAAAAGACTCTTTTGTTATCATGGTGTTAGAATTCTGTGCAGATAAAGCTTGTTTAGGTCCTATGAAACTTCAAACAGGAGATATTATCTTTTTTGATGACCGTGATGCTCATAATTTCATTAACAATAGTGCGATTGAATTTACTGCAGTAAGCATAAGAAAAAGTAGTCTGGGTCCACTACTAGCCAAGCTGACTAAAATTATTAATCACCATATCTATGATACGGATTCAGGCTTTACATCAACACTGCATGAGATTTTGAAACGCTTCATCAATTCCTCCGGGCAGAAGAAGGATGCACAAAGTTTTCAAGGGGCAGAGGATGAGATACTTGGGGTAATAATGAAACTTCTTTCAGAACAAACGCCAACAATACCCAAACTGACAGCCGGTGAGAATACAGCGTTGAAAATTCGTGATCAGGTTTTTCATCATATGGATGGTAATATCAGCATAAGCTCTCTGGCTAAGCAGCATCAAGTCAGTAAGCAGACTCTGCAAAACAGCTTTAAGTCACTCTTTGGGTTTACACCGAAGCAGTTTATACGCCTGCTTAAACTTAATCTCATTCACCAGGAACTGATAAATAGTAATCCGGAGCAAAGTACAGTGATGAAAATTGCATATAGATGGGGCTTTACCCATATGGGACGATTCTCCGGTTACTATACCGAATTGTTTGGACAAAACCCCTCGCTGACACTCAAAACTTCTTGTTTCCGGGAAGAAAACATCAAAGAGTCATGTATCATCAGACAAGAAGAGATTAATTAGTCATATCCCAGTTTATATCTTTAATACGTTTATCAGCAATATAAAAAATAGACATACCGGCGCTTATTTTCATATCCATTGCTGGATTAGAGACTATCTCCTGGTTCTCTTTTATGGCCAGAATAGTCATATTATAATGTTTTCTAAAATTATAAAATAAATCCTCAAAAAAATATTCTTTACTCAGTTGAGATGGAACATCTAAACGATATAATGTAGCTCCCTGTAAACTTCCCATCAATTGCTGTAATACATGACTTGACTGAGGATCTTGAATTTCCTGCACTATTAAGTGAATAGAAGATGGGATAATTACCCTGTTTAACTCAGGCTTATCAGCAGCCAAACAGTGTATTTTACTGGTATGATCATCATTGTTCATAAATACAATCATGTGCGCATGAGTATTAATCTGGCGGATAGCAAAAGCGGCAAAAAAACTTTGATTATCATCATCACCGGTCACAATTATCTTTTCAGCCTGTGCACAACAGGAACGTTTTAACACATCGTCGGATGCAAGTTCTCCTTTTACATATTTAACTTTTTCAGGATCAAAAGGATTTTCCTCCAAAGTACTTGAGCAAAGCACTACTTTTTTGCTCTCATCTTCCATATTTTCCAAAATCTCAGCTATCAATTTTTTACTTTTTTCACCACGACAGCCCATAATTAAAACATGATCTAGTTGTGATTACACCAGTCGTACAACAGACTATTACAGTCACTATGCAGTTTCCGGGCACAGTGAGAGAATTTCAAAAAGTACTGATTAAACCACGGGTTTCGGGTTATATCGGGCAACATCAGTTTAAAGAAGGCAGCCTGGTGAAAAAGGGTGATCTATTGTATCAGATTGATCCGCTGCCTTATCAGGCAGCATTAGATGCCGCCAATGCACAACTTGATCAGGATCAGGCCACTCTGAACTTCTGGAGTACGGAACTCAGGCGTTATAATAAACTGGTTAAAAGCGGAGCTATCTCCAAAGAGAAACGCGATACCACCGCAACCAGACGAAAGGAATTTACAGCGGCGATTCATAAGGATAAAGCAGATATCGAGCAGGCTCAACTGAATCTTGGATATGCGCAGATTACGGCACCTTTTGACGGCTTTATTCAGAAAACTAAAGTGCATAAAGGGGCTGTGGTTTCTGCACAGGTCACTGAACTCACTACTTTAATTATCGTGGATAATGATAATAAGGTCAGGCAGCAGATAGTGAAAAAGAGCGTTGCTTATGAACACTACTGGGTGATAGATGAAGGACTGAAAAAAGGTGATCATTAATGATCACAAAAAACAAATTGATAAAGGCAACGGCAGTGTCATCCTGGGCCTCAACAGTTTTGCAGAAGGTATTGATTTGCCAGGAGAATATTGCGTGCATGTGATTATTGCCAAACTGCCCTTTTCAGTGCCTAATAACCCAGTTGATGCCTCACTGACTGAATGGATTGAATCTCAGGGAAGAAATGCCTTTATGGAAATTGCTGTGCCTGATGCATCCATTAAATTAGTTCAGGCCT
>DAOVUK010000343.1 GCA_030632625.1 Gammaproteobacteria bacterium | reverse complement strand
GAACAATCAGGCACATGGTTTCGTGATGTGCGTGAGTCATCCAACCTGGCTAAACCTTTACCCGAATTTCATAGTCCCGAGGGATTAATAGACCGGCTAAAGCGAAGCAGGGCAAATGCAGAAAAAAAATTAAAAGATGAGGGTTTTGCTTATTTAAAATTACGGGATTATCAAGAAAAAGCCATACGCAAAGTTGAAACCGCATTAGAAAACAATCAAACCAATTGTTTATTAGCTATGGCTACCGGAACGGGTAAAACTCGAACCATTATTGGTCTAATGTATCGCTTTCTCAAAGCAGAACGTTTTAAACGAATTCTATTCCTGGTGGATAGAACAGCATTAGGACAACAGGCCATTGATGTTTTTAAAGAAGCACCACTAGAACAGAATCAGTCTCTTTCTTCTATCTATAATATTGCTGAATTGGGTGATATGGCTGCAGAAGCTGAAACACGTATTCAGGTGGCTACTGTTCAGGCAATGGTTCGCCGAGTATTTCAATCAGACAATCCCCCTAATCTTGATGAGTATGACTGTATAATTATTGATGAAGCACACCGTGGCTATACGCTTGATCAGGAAATGACTGAAGGTGAAATGCAAGTCAGAGATCAGAATCAATATCTTTCCAGTTATCGACGGGTTCTTGATTACTTTGATGCTGTAAAAATTGCTTTGACGGCAACACCAGCAAAACATACCACCGAGATTTTTGGTAAACCGGTTTTTACCTACTCTTATCGTGAAGCGGTAGCAGATGACTGGTTAATTGATCATGAACCACCGATCCGATATGAAACCCTACTTACTCAAAAGGGAATTCACTTTGACAAAGGTGAACAAGTTCAAGCGATAAATACCCAGACAGGTCAAATTGAACTGGCTGATCTGGAAGATGAACAACACTTTGATGTGAGTGCCTTTAATCGAAGAGTGATTACAGAAGGCTTCAATAAGGTTATCTGTGAACAATTGGCACAGGAACTCGATCCCTTTGGTGATGAAAAAACACTGATATTCTGTGCACTGGATCTTCATGCTGATATGGTGAAACGGTTACTGGATGAAGCCTTTAAAGAGTTATATGGCGATGAATATAATGAAGCCTCCGTACGCAAGATAACAGGTGAGAGTGATAAAGTAACACAGCTCATTAGTCGTTATAAAAATGAACGCTATCCTAATATTGCGATTACTGTTGATTTACTGACAACGGGCATTGATGTACCAAAAATTTGTCATATTGTCTTTTTACGTCGAGTACGTTCTCGAATCTTATTTGAGCAGATGATAGGGCGGGCAACTCGTCGTTGTGATGAAATAGGTAAAACTGAATTCAAAATTTATGACCCGGTTGATATCTATGCTGCCTTGCAAGATGTGACCAATATGAAACCTCTGGTAAAAGATCCTAAGGTAACCATTGAACAATTGATTGATGAAATCTCTGATCCAAATAGTTTTACAGCTCCTGGTATTAAACCAGAAACCAGTCATGCGGATGATGTACTGGATGTATTGAGTCAAAAGATCATGAAGGTCTTGCGTAAAGCGACTAATCTTGCAAACAAAGGGAAAGCAGAACAAAACCCCGACATTAAACAAAAATTGGATGAATTAGAACAACTCTGGGGTGTTGAACCAAACAAATTACATCAACATCTGCATGAAATGGGCGCCAAACAAGCCTCTGAATTTATTCAAACCAATAGTGGCCTGATTAAACAGCTGGATGAAGTTAAATTATTATTGGGTTCAGAGTATTTTCCACTGATTTCAGAGCATGAAGATGAATTTAAAGTACGAGAACAAAGCTATGGAAAACATCAGAAACCAAATGACTATCTGGAAAGTTTTAATGATTTTATCAAAAACCAACTGAATCAATCAGTAGCCTTATCTGTAGTGGTCAATAAACCCAAAGATCTCACTCGGAAACAATTAAAAGAAGTCCGTTTATTATTGGATGAACATGGTTTTAGTGAAACCAATCTAAAATCAGCCTGGCGTAGTCAGACCAATCAACAAATAGCGGCAGGTATCATCGGTTATATTCGTCAAGCTGCATTGGGTGAGCCTTTGATTTCATTTGAAAAACGAGTTGAAATTGCGATGTATTCTATACATTGTCTACAGTCCTGGACTCCGGTTCAACGTAAATGGCTTGATCGTCTGGCCAAACAATTAGTACATGAAGTCGTACTCGACAAACAGTTTATTAATGACTTACCTGCCTTTCAAGGTGGTGTTAAACAATTAGATAAAGTACTTAATAAACAACTGGACAGTGTGCTGGGTGAATTAAATGAACATTTATGGGAAGCCAGTTAATCTCCCTTGCTTTTTCTTTTACTTCCCCCTTCTTTAGAAGGGGATTGAGGGGGTTGTTCTTTTGATTTTAAAAAATAGAATAAAACTATAATAAACCACTTTCTTATTTTAATTTTGCTGCTAAAATAAAATAACGAATATATTTATTTTAAGTTATATATTTCACCATTCCGTACTAAAACAGGATAAAGAAATGAATCGAGGCCTGACAGGTCATTATTCTCCCGCCATAGCAGGCGGAATTGCATGCAAAGCCTTTGTGCCTGCACCATTGCCTCCCAATCCACCCTTAGAAATAAACGGTAAACTTCAAAGTCGAATTAATCAGGCAATGCTGGCACTAGGGCGGCTGGACGCTATCAGTACATTATTACCCGATGCACGCCTGTTCCTTTACAGTTATGTCCGAAAAGAAGCTGTTATGTCATCGCAAATTGAAGGGACACAATCTTCATTAAGTGACTTGATGGTTTATGAAATGGAAGGTGTGCCTGGCGTCCCTATGGATGATGTACAGGAAGTTTCCTGCTATGTCAGTGCACTTAATCTGGGCATCCAGCGAATACGTGAAGATCAACCGCTTACTTTTCGACTCGTCACTGAATTACATCAGGCATTAATGACTTCAGGACGCGGCACTAATCGTTGTCCTGGTGAATTTCGAAAAAGTCAGGTCTGGATTGGTGGGCACAGACCAGATGAAGCCACCTTCGTACCAGCACCTGCCAATGAATTAGCTGATTGCTGGTCAGAACTTGAACGTTTTATCAATGATGTGCCTGATACTACCGACCCACTGATTAAAGCAGCACTGACTCATGTACAGTTTGAAACCATTCATCCCTTTATGGATGGCAATGGTCGAATAGGGCGCATGTTAATCCCCTTGATTTTGGTTGAAGCAAAAGTACTTAATGAACCCTTGCTTTACCTGTCTGTATTTTTCAAAAAACACCGACAAACCTATTATGAGCGTTTAAATCAAGTTCGTCTCACAGGAGACTGGGAAGCATGGTTATTGTTTTTTGTGGATGCAGTGGCAGAAACTGCAAATCAGGCAGTCAATACTGCCAAGCAGTTGAATGAACTCAGACAAAAAGATAAAGCCAGTTTAACAGAATTGGGCCGTCAGGCAGGTTCAGCAAATCAAATTATTGATGCACTTTTTGAGCATCCCATTGTCAGCATTAATAAACTCATTGAACTGACAGGCTTAACTGCTGCAACTCTTGGCAAGGTACTTGGTGCATTAGAAAAACAACTTGGCATAGTAAAAGAAATGACAGGCCAAAAGCGTAACCGTGTTTATGCTTATACGGCCTATATACAAATTTTAAATCAGGAATAACTCAGGTTTAACTCAGGTAAAAAAAGAAATGACCAGTAACAACATTGTACAAAAGCTCTGGAATCTCTGTGATGTACTGCGAGATGATGGTATTAACTATAGTGATTATGTCACTGAATTAGTTTTACTCTTATTCATTAAAATGGTTCATGAAAATACCGAGTCTGGCTTATTAACAACACATCCATTACCAGAAGGCTGTCGTTGGACAGATTTAAATGATAAAGATGGCTTAGTTCTGCTCAATGAATACAAACGGATTTTATTTATCCTGTCAACAGGTAAAGATACCGAAGGAAAAACCATCCATGAAGACCCATTAATACAGGCAATTTATACCGATGCCAGTACCCGACTGCGTGAGCCACGACACTTAAAACAAATCATTAAAAATCTTGACCAGATAGACTGGTTTAGTATTACAAAAGATGGTTTAGGTGACTTGTATGAAGGCTTATTAGAAAAAAATGCCAATGAAACCAAATCTGGTGCAGGTCAATATTTCACACCTCGTGCACTGATTAACAGTATGGTTAATTGTATTAAACCGCAAGCGGGTGAAATCATACAAGACCCAGCTGCAGGAACCGCAGGCTTTTTGATTGCTGCAGATGCTTATATTAAACGACAAACGGATGATCTGTTTGACCTGAATGCAAGAGAGCAAAAGTTTCAAAAAAATAAAGCCTTTGTTGGT
>DAOVUK010000101.1 GCA_030632625.1 Gammaproteobacteria bacterium | reverse complement strand
GACACCAACGGGACCGGCACCGGGTCCGCCACCGCCATGGGGGGTTGAAAAGGTTTTGTGCAGATTCATATGAATCACATCAAAGCCCATATCGCCCGGTTTCACTTTACCTAAAATCGCATTCAGATTAGCACCATCATAGTACAGCAGGCCACCGGCTTTATGTATCATATCGGCAATGAGTTTTATCTTGCGTTCAAACACACCCAATGTGGATGGAGTGGTCAACATAATGCCGGCGGTTTGCGGACCAATTATTTTTTCCAGTGCTTCCAGATCAATGTCACCCTGATCATTGGTTGGTATTTCTTTTACTTTATAACCACACATCACTGCAGTGGCAGGATTGGTTCCATGGGCCGCATCGGGCACAATAATTTCACTGCGCAAAGTATCATTATTATTGTCATGATAAGCACGAATCATCGCCACCCCGGCG
This sequence comes from Gammaproteobacteria bacterium, assembly GCA_030632625.1. Taxonomy (GTDB): domain Bacteria; phylum Pseudomonadota; class Gammaproteobacteria; order GRL18; family GRL18; genus GRL18. The sequence continues at coordinate 8,294 of DAOVUK010000101.1, read as the reverse complement.
AACTCACCCTGAGCTCCAGCCATGGGAGTGAGTGACACCTGTTTCATACCCGTTGCTTCCATCAGCATATTCTGTAAATCAAATAAACAGCTCATAATGCCCTGACTCATTGATGCATGGGCCATGGGATGACGACCAATTACGCCCGGCAATTGTGCCAGAGTATTACAGGCTCGGGGATTGTACTTCATGGTACATGAACCCAGGGGATAAAAATGGGTATCAATTGAAAAATTCTTTTGTGATAAACGGGTGTAATGGCGTACCACCTGTAATTCACCCACCTGAGGTAATTCCAGGTCTTGTTTTCTTAGCAGGTGTTCAGGTAAACCCTTACAAACTTCATTGACATCAATACTGGGTGCCAGAGAGGAACTTCGACGATTTTTATCCGAACGTTCAAAAATTAACGCTTCACCCTGCTGTTCAACAATTCGCTTAGTCATTATTGCTCTCCTCCATCTTCTCTGAGCTTAGAAAGGACGTCATTCAGAGTCTTTGCAAAGAAGTTCAATTCTTCTTCTGTTTTGGTTTCTGTCACACAGACTAATAATAAATTTCTGGATGTATTCTGTTGCGAACTATCGTTTAAGGAAAGTTTTATGCCACCCACAATATCTTCTTCAGCCAGACATTCCAGAACCTTGTCGACATTAACATCAAGAGACACTACGAACTCATGAAAGACATTTTTTCCAAAAGGCAGTTCAGCACCTGACACACCCTCTAATATCGACATTAATTTTTGAGTATTAGCAACACAGGATGCGGCGACTTTCTGCAAACCATCCGCCCCAAGAAAAGCCAGATATAATGTTACAGCAGTGGCCATTAAACCCTGGTTGGTACAAATATTGGAAGTGGCTTTAGACCGACGAATGTGCTGTTCACGGGCCTGCAGGGTCAAACTAAATCCAGGCTTACCATCCAGATCCACAGTACGTCCCACAATACGACCAGGTAATTGTCTGACCAGTTTTTGTTTGCATGCTATAAAACCCACATAGGGGCCACCTGATGCAAGAGGAACACCTAAAGGCTGGCCTTCACCAACAGCAATATCGGCACCCTCTTTACCCCAGTTTCCAGGTGCTTCTAACAAAGCCAGTGCGGTAGGATTTACCTGTGCAATAACAAGTCCGCCCTGCTCATGTGCCCAGTCGGTTAATTGATGCACATCTTCCAGATTGCCGAAATAATTGGGCTGTGGTATCACCAGAGCAGCAAAAGATTCAGACTGAGCAGTCAATTGACTCATATCGATTGTGCCTGAAGCACTGTCAAAGCCAATCAGATCAAGGCTAATACCCTGATTTTTGACAATAGTTTCAACCACCTGACGATACACAGGTGAGACATTTTCAGGCATCAGTATACGTTTTGATTTTGCTTTGCGATTTGCACGAACCGCCATTAAAACGGCTTCTGCCAAACCTGACGCACCATCATATAAAGACGCATTGGAGACATCCATGGCAGTCAAACTGGCGATCATGCTTTGAAATTCGTAAACAACCTGCAAGGTACCCTGGCTCGCTTCCGCCTGATAAGGAGTATAGGCAGAATAGAATTCACCACGAGTGGCAATTTCCCATAAAGCAGCAGGAATATGATGTTCATAAGCACCGCCGCCGGCGAAGCACAAAGGTGTACCATCCAGCATGGATTTTTCAGATAAAAGACGTTGTACCGCCATTTCAGATTGTCCCGCAGGAATGGCATTTAAGCTTGTGCTGCGCAGATCCTGTGGAATTTCATCAAATAGGTCACCAATGGAATCAACACCAATAGCAGCAAGCATTTGCTTCACTTCATCTGGTGTATGGGGTATATAGGGCATCTTTTTATCTCAATCTTTTATCTTGATAGAACGTTTATTAACAATCTGCAGTTTACAATCTGCTGTTTACAAAGAGTCGCTGTAATTAGTGCGACTCAGATTCAACCAGAGCGGCATAATCTTCAGGACTCATTAAGCCATCCAGATCATCTTCTTTTAGAGGCTTAATACGGAACAGCCAGCCTTCATGATAAGCATTGACATTGATTTGCTCCGGTGCATCTTCAAGTTCTTCATTGACAGCAATGACTTCACCTTCAACCGGACAGTAGATATCCGATGCAGCTTTCACTGACTCAACAACCGCACAATCCTGCTCGGCTTCAAATTCATCACCAATATCAGGCAGTTCAACAAACACCATATCACCTAATAAACCTTGAGCATGTTCGGTGATTCCAACCGTCAGGGAGCCATCATCTTCAACACGGATCCATTCATGGGATTTTGTATATTTTAATTCTTGTGGGATATCACTCATTTTCTTTTACCTTGTATCTTCTTTGTTTAAATAATTAGTTAACTAAAATCTTACCTTGACGAACAAATGGCAGCTTCACAATTTTTGCCTCTAAGTGTTTTTTTCGTATTGCTACCTGACAGGTTTCGCCGGCTTCTAGCGGCACTCGGGCAAAACCTATGGCTTGCTGCATCGTGGGAGAAAATGTACCACTGGTCAACTCTCCACCACCGACAATTTCCTGATGCGCTCGCAGAACACCTTTACCTTCAAGAATTAAGCCAACAAATTTATATTTCAGTCCCTGTTGTTTTTGCTTCTCCAATGACGAACGGCCATTAAATTGACGTTTGTCATTACTGAAATCAACCGTCCAGCTCAAACCACTTTCAAGAGGTGATTGAGTTTCATCCATATCATTGCCATAGAGGTTCATGCCGGCTTCAAGTCTCAGAGTATCTCTGGCTCCTAATCCGCAAGGTTTAATGCCTGCATTCGCTAATTGCCGCCACATTTGTTCGGCCTGGGTATTAGGACAAACAATTTCATAGCCATCTTCACCGGTATAACCCGTGCGGGCAACAAATCGTTCTCTATCACTACCAGGGTTAATCAGTAATGCATTAAACGGCTTCAACGCCTGTGCGCCGGCAATTTCATCAGCCAGCGCTGTTGCCGCTAATTCTCTGGCATTAGGACCCTGTACAGCGATCATCGCCAAATCATCACGTTCAGTCAGATCCACTGCCATATTGCCAATTTGTGTGCGCATCCAGGCCAGATCTTTTTCCCGGGTCGAAGAATTAACAATCACTCTCACCCAGGCTGATTCCATGAAATAAATAATCAGATCATCTATCACACCGCCGTCATTGTTCAGCATACAGCTATAAAGCGCCTTACCCGGTTTATCCGCAATTTTTGCCACATCATTGGCCATCAGTTTGGCCAGATAATCAAGCACTTCGAAACCGCGTAAATCCACGATGGTCATATGGCAGACATCAAACATACCTGCACCGTTTCTCACCTGATGATGTTCATCAAGTTGCGAACCATAATGAATCGGCATGTTCCAGCCGCCAAAATCAACCAGTTTAGCCCCCATTTCCTGATGAGCCTTGATGATAGGTGTTTCTTTCAGTTGCATATTCGTATTTGAGAGTGTCATATAGAGTGTCTTTAGTTTGAGAAAAAATTTAAGAATCTGATTTAAAAGAGTTATTCTTCGGCATGATAGGATGAACGCACCATAGGGCCTGATTTGACCCAGCTGAATCCAAGTTCTTTGGCCATTGCTTCATAGTCTGCAAATTGTTCCAGAGACAGGTATTCTTTAACCGGAAGGTGATATCGGGTGGGCCTCAAATATTGTCCAAGGGCAATTCTGCTCACCTGATTAGCACGTAAGTCCTGCATCACCTGATACACTTCATCTTCTGTTTCACCCAAACCCAGAATAATGGATGATTTTGTTTCAACCCGATCGACTTCACCGGCAAGGCGCAGCATGGCTAATGAACGTTCATATTTACTGCCCTTGCGGACTTCTTTGTATAAAGAGGGCACGGTTTCAATATTGTGTCCCCAAATCAGTCTGATATGACCAGAAGCTGAATAAGGTGCATCCAGCAGAGCTTTGCTGACAATAGCAACAGCTTTTTCCTGACAGTTTCTAAAATCCGGTGTTAAAAACTCAACACCGATGGCTGGATTCATGGTGCGTAATTCAATCAGTGTCCGGGCAAAAATCGTCGCTCCGCCATCAGGCAGTTCATCACGATTCACCGATGTCAGCACCACAAAATCCAGTCCCATTTCAGCAACAGCCTGAGCAATTCTTGCTGGTTCTGACTGGTCTACCTTCTCTGGCTGACCTGTTTTGACTGCACAAAAACCGCAGGCGCGAGTACAGGTATCACCCAGCAGCATAAAGGTTGCTGTGCCTCGATTCCAGCATTCATTTTGATTAGGACAATGGGCTTCTTCGCAGACCGTCACCAGCTTATTATCATGCACACTGGCGGCTGTTGAGGCAAAATGGGTCTTATGGGTTAATGCCTGACGAATATAAGTCGGCATACGGCTTGAATTAGGCTTATCTGAATGATCAAAAACAGGGATAATGCGTTGCGCGAGGGTTTTTTCAGCTGTGGCCGGGCCTTTACTCCTGGCCTGCTCTTGCAGATGTGATGTGTTTGACTCTGAACTCATTTTTACCCGGCTTCTCTGCAATATTTCGATAGATGGAAACGTGCTAAACCATTAGTTAAAAAACAACCTGAACTAATGCAATAAAGCACCCCTCTGTCCAATTACCTGAGAGCTTGAGCCCCTTCGGTGGATTAAATAAGAAGATAATCTCTCTCCAGAGTCAACGAAGAACTTATGTCTTAACGTAAGTATTCCTGAGTCTGTATAGTTCTGAAACCTGAGCGTTTCCGGGTGAGTTGCGCCTTCGGTGATGATTCACAGTGAATCATTCTCTCCCATACAGATATGCGTTGAGGGCTAATAATACCGTTTATTTCATAGTCAGGCAACCCATTTTCATCCCTGGGAGCCTGTCCGAGTCTGAGGGGGCAGCTAATAATCAACCTTACGTCTCAGCGTTTTTTGCTTAGCCTGCTTTGATTTACTGTCCATACGCCGTCGCTGTGAGCCACGGGTTGGTTTGGTCGGCTTGCGTTTTTTCTTTGTCAGCATTGATTTCTGGATAATATCGATCAACCGCTGACGTGCATCCTCCTTGTTTTTATCCTGACTGCGAAATCGCTGTGCCTTAATTATAATGATGCCTTCAGCAGTAATATGGTGATCTTTAAATTGCAGCAGCTTTTCTTTATAGACTAGCGGCAGTGACGATGCCCTGATATCAAAGCGCAAATGCACTGCGGTGGAGACTTTATTGACATTTTGGCCTCCCGCACCCTGAGCACGAATAAAGCTCATGTCAATTTCATTGGCAGGGATAACCACCTGATTGGAAATTTTAAGCACGGCGGGATCGAAATTAGTCATTTATTTGGCTATAGGCAATAGAGTTCAGAATTCAGGGTTCAGAAGAATCAAAAGAACAGAGCATAGCATAATCTTGATAAAAGAGATTCTGTAGGTTTTCCAGTTTACTATTTATTTACTCTCGATTATTTAAATATAAATGATAATCATTATTGTTTGCATTTACATTTATGCTTGTGTAGAATTTGTTCATAAATCATACAACAAATTATATTTATTCCGCTTCTAAAAAAGGTTTTATAAAATGTTCTGCAAAAAAACGTTAAAAAATAAAAGTAAAACTCTGCCTTTTAAGTTGCTCAGTCTGACTTCAATAATTACCGCAGCAGTGATGTTATCCGGCTATGCTCAGTACGCCTTTGCACAATCAAAGCAGGCCGGTGAAGCACAAGTGAATCTTTACTCCGCAAGAAAAGAAGCACTGATTAAGCCTATTATTGACAGCTTCAGCAAACAGACCGGCATCAGGGTAAATCTGCTCACCGGTAAAGCGGATGCCCTGCTGCAGAGAATAAAGTCTGAAGGTAAAAACACCCATGCAGATGTCTTTATTACCACCGATGCCGGACGTTTATACCGGGCAAAGTCTGCCGGTGTTTTACAAGCCATCCAGTCTGATATGCTCAATCGTACCATTCCGGAAAATTTACGAGATCCTGAAGGGTACTGGTATGGCTTATCGATGCGTGCCCGACCCATTTTTTATGTCAAAGGCGCAGTCGATGCAAAAGAATTATCCACTTATGAAGCTTTGGCTGATACTCGATTCAAGGGCCGCATCTGTATCCGTTCATCCAATAATATTTACAATCAGTCTTTAGTAGCCTCTATGTTAGCCGCTAATGGCGCAGAAAAAACTCAGCAATGGGCCAGTGATTTTGTCAATAATTTTGCCCGTAAACCCAAAGGGGGTGATCGTGACCAGATCAAAGGTGCCGCATCAGGTCAGTGCGACATCGCCATTGCTAATACTTATTATTTCGGCAAGATGATCAGCGGCAGCAAAGCCGATCAGAAAAAAGCCGCCGAAGCAGTCGCCATTTTCTGGCCCAATCAGGAAACTCGCGGTACCCATGTAAATGTCAGCGGCGCAGCGGTCACCCGCTACGCAAAAAATCCTGCAAATGCTCAACTGCTGATTGAATTTCTTGCAGGCAAGGAAGCTCAGCGCTGGTATGCTGATGTCAATTTTGAATACCCGGCTCGCACAGATGTGCCAGCCAGTGACTTACTTAAAGGCTGGGGTGAATTTAAAGCCGATACCATTAACCTGAACCAATTAGGTGTTAATAATGCCGAGGCCGTGAAAATTATGGATCGCGCCGGCTGGAAGTAGAGACGTTGCATGCAACGTCTCTACAGGCATAAGCACTTTGCTTCATTTTTTAAAAAATCGAACTGATCGCTGGCAGCTGGGCATCCTGCTAATCACCCTGCTGTTTGCTGTGCCTGTCATAACAGTCGTCAGCTTTGTCTTTCAGGGACCAAATGATGTCTGGCAGCATCTGCTGGAAACCGTTCTTGCTGACTATATTACTAACTCCCTGTTACTGATGCTGGGTGTGAGTCTCGGCACCCTGAGTATCGGCATTACAACTGCCTGGCTCACCAGTATCTGCGAATTCCCCGGACGGAAATTTTTCCAGTGGGCACTATTGTTACCCCTGGCCGTACCCGCTTACATTATTGCTTATACCTATACCGGTATGCTGGACTTTTCCGGGCCGCTGCAGACATTTATCAGAGAAACAACTGGCTGGGGTCCCAGGGATTACTGGTTCCCCGAAGTCCGCTCTATCGGTGGTGCCATAATGATGTTGTCACTGGTACTTTACCCCTACGTCTATTTACTCACCCGCGCTGCATTTCTGGAACAATCCAGCGTTACTCTGGAGGCCAGTCGCTCTCTGGGTATGGGTCCCTGGCGAAGTTTTTTCTCTATTGCCCTGCCGATGGCCAGGCCGGCAATCATCACCGGCGTTTCTCTGGCTCTGATGGAAACTCTGGCAGATTTTGGTACCGTTGAATATTTTGGCGTGGCAACTTTTACCACAGGCATTTTTCGTACCTGGTTTGGTCTGGGCGATGCTACGGCCGCCTCACAACTGGCATCAATGTTATTATTATTTGTTTTTGTGCTGATTCTTGTGGAACGTTTTTCACGCAGGCAGGCACGTTATCACCAGCATATTGGTCGTCAGGCTCATGCAAGACGTATACAATTATCTTTTAAACAGGGCTGGATTGCCTTTATTGCCTGTGCAATTCCACTGCTGCTGGGCTTTGGCCTGCCCTTCAGCCAGTTACTGATCTGGACTATAGAAACAGCAGACGAAATGATCAATGCTGACTTTTATGCACTGATCGCTAATAGTCTGACTTTAGCTTTAATCACTTCATTGCTGGCATTACTGCTGGCTCTGTTTATGGCTTATGGTCAGCGCTTAAAAAACAGCCGCTTTATCCATCTTATGGTGCGTATCGCTTCCATGGGCTATGCCATTCCCGGAACGGTCATAGCTATCGGAGTTGTTATACCCTTTGCCTGGCTGGACAATAACATCGATGACTGGGCCAGAAGTCAGTTTGATTTTTCCACGGGACTGATATTGTCAGGCAGCCTGTTTGCCCTGATTTTTTCCTACCTGGTGCGATTTTTAGCCGTCTCAGTCGGCGCGGTTGAATCCTCTCTGGGGAAAATAAAACCGTCTATGGATGATGCCGCCCGTTCTATGGGTTATAAGCCTTTACAGGTTTTACAGAAAATCCATATCCCTATCATGAGAAGCACTTTGCTGACAGCTGTTTTACTGGTGTTTGTTGATGTTTTGAAAGAATTACCAGCCACTTTACTTTTACGTCCATTTAATTTTAACACTCTGGCCGTCAGAGCTTATGAACTGGCAGCCGATGAACGTCTGGCTGATGCTTCCAGTGCCGCAATTATGATCGTTTTAAGCGGCATTATCCCGG
>DAOVUK010000169.1 GCA_030632625.1 Gammaproteobacteria bacterium | reverse complement strand
TTTGAAAAGAAAGATGAGAATGTCCGACATGACATCGCCTATACCGGTGGTCAGGGTCTGGCTTTAAAAAAAATCAAAACTGAGTTGCAGTTAAATGTGAAGGTACACTTTCTGGTCTCAGGTGCTGTATTTGAAATTAAGTTGAGAAATTACTTCTAGGGGCGGTTAAGCTAAAGCGCCATAATTTATTTAAGCATAAATAAATTATGGCGGCTCGTAGTGATAAAAGACTTAGCTTAGTTTTGCCTGGTCTGCAAAGTCAGCGTCTGTTTCACCGCTATACCGTTCTTTTAACTGATGAACCAGTGAATCAAGCAGTGCAGAAGACTCTTTTTCCAGATTTTTCATTTCATTAGAATGTAATAATTGATTCATGCCTTTAAGCAAATCACCAATACCCTGTTCGGAATCAGCTAATTTATTCATGCTAAACGGGTTCTGGAAAAGGTGATCCATTTGTTTAATAAAATTACTCATGTCTTTTAGACCCGCCTGCGCAACAGATTGCTTGCCATTTTGACCTGTTGAACCGGGTTGAACCTGGGCCTGATATTCACTATAAGCGCTGATGGCGGTCGAACGTGTTTCCCGGTATGCAAGATCTAATGAAAAACGAGTCAATTCACTACTATCAAAATCCATTTCCATGGCTTTTTTAAAGGCCTGCTGAACATTACCGGAAAAGAATTGATCAGAAACCTTAGCCACGTCTTTTAAGAGCTCATCGATGGCTTTTTGCTCACCTTCATCCAGTTCGCCTTCAATCTGATAACTGATTCCAGTGCTGGCTGAAAGACTGCGCGATTGACTATAAACGATGCCCTCTTCATTTTGAGTAAAACTCTGTGATGACTGAGCACTTTGCTGCTTGAACAATTCAATGAGTATTTTATCACCATCATTGGTAATAATTTCAATTTTGCTATTTTCATCACGGGAAAAGCTGTTCTGCACTGAGGTTTGCTGTACCTGCAGACGATCATCTTCATCCTGGTCATTATCAGCTGGAAGACCATTAACTTCTTTGTCCAGACGATCCAGACCCTGTTGAATCAAATCATAAGTTGAGTCAATATCCTCTTTTACTTTGCCATTTAAGACACTCAGACTTTCTAAAATATCTCTGGCCTCAGCAAACCCCTGCTCAATTCCTTTTCTGGCCTGCTGCATCAATTCATTTTGTTTGTCATTATCATTTTCTGACAAAATGCGTCCTGAGACAAAACCTAAAATACGTTCAGACACTTTATCAGGAGTAAAATCATCTGCTTTGAGTCCTTTAAGTTCAATACCCTCATCTTTAAAATATTTCTCAAGTTTGTCGGCAATTTCACGATTCAACAGTGCCTGAGTTTTTTCGGGCGTTAAAATACCAATTGATACCTTATCATCAGCCTGAGCTATTGGCGTTTTAGGCATAAGGTTATGCTGTTGCAGATTATTGCTGAGCAGCTGATTTTGTGTACTTATAGCTGATAGTGCTGTGTACATGATTAACTCCCTCTTAATCATAAGTTTCTGAGGAATTACGGATGAGGGCTCTTAATTCCACTCAAATCTTCTTATATTAGCGTCCTAAAGTTATTTTTCTTTATTTTTTTCCTTGTCTTTCTTTCCATTCTATCCAAAATGAGATATATTCTAGCGTTTCAAATATATCCCTTTTTGTTTGATGCTTCTTAAGAGAATCATGAGGAAAATAATGCGCCATCGAGTACAAATCGAACCCAGTGAACACCAGTTTTATGTCGAAACAAATGAAACGGTGCTTGATGCAGCTTTACGACAGGGCATAAATCTTCGTTACGGATGTCGCAATGGTGCCTGTGGGGCCTGTAAGGGGAAGCTGCTGACAGGTGATGTTCACTACGATGAAGATCCAATAGCATTGACTGATGATGATAAAGAACAAAATCTGGTTTTATTCTGTCAGGCCTTAGCAGATTCTGAGCTGCTGATTGAAGTAGAAGAAGTTGAGCTGGACAGTGCCATCGAAATAAAGACTCTGCCCTGCCGAGTTCAGAACATGAAGCACCTTGCTGACGATGTCATGCAAATTTTTATTAAACTGCCGGCATCTGAGCGTTTACAATTTCTGCCCGGGCAGTATATTGATATTTTATTAGAAGATGGTCGCCATCGCAGTTTTTCTATTGCCAATGCCCCTCATGATGATGAATTTTTAGAATTACATATCCGTCTGGTTGAGGATGGGCTATTTACACCAAAGGTTTTCAATTCAATGCAAAATAAAGATTTATTGCGCATTGAAGGCCCGCATGGCAGTTTCTTTTTCCATGAAGATTCTAATAAAGATATTTTGTTAATGGCAGGCGGGACCGGCTTTGCCCCTATAAAAGGTATCATTGAGCATCTGATCAGTGAGCAGGTGACTCGCCCTGTTTACCTCTATTGGGGTGTTCGCAGTGAGGCCGACCTTTATATGGGTGAATTGGCTGAAAGATGGGCTGCTGAACAGGCAAACATTCAATTTATCCCCGTATTATCTGATGCTGGCGACAGCTGGTCAGGCAGAACAGGTTATGTTCATGATGCCGTATTAGCCGATTTTGATAACTTGTCGGCTTTTGATATCTACACTTGCGGGCCTCCTGCCATGATCACCGCAGCTGAACAGAGTTTTCAGGAAAAAGGCATGAGCAAGAATCAGTTCTTTTATGATTCTTTTGACTTCGCTAATGATCAGTAAATGACTACCGTAGAGACGTTGCATGCAACGTCTATCATTATTGGAAGTTTATTGAATGTTGAATCCCTAGCAAGCCGCATTCAATGCAATCACCATCGGCAATTCATCTTCCAGGCTCATTAATTCTTTTGCCTGAGCACTCAGAATGAGGCCTTCACGGTAACAGTTCATTGCTTCAACCGAATCAGCTAATTGGGTTTCATACAATTCCCCCAGCACCTGAAATGCTTCGGCACTCGGTGACACAGCGAGACTTTCAGAAAGATAATCACGCGCTTTACCCCAGAGTTGGTTATAGATACTCAAACGCCCCAGAGTGAGTAATAACTCTGCACTTCGACCATTATCACTCAACCATAATTCTGCTGTTTCCAGCTGTCTGGCAGGTTCTTTTTCCTGTACTAATCCATACAGCAGGATAAGTGAACTATGCCAGTGATTTTTAATGCCTTCTTTAGTCAAATCAAGAGCCAGCTTATGCTCGCCAATTAGCAATAATTGCTGACAATAGAAATGAATCATCTCCGGTTCAGCACGAGTTGCCTTAGGTAGACGATTCCAGATGGATTTTAGTTCACCATGATTTTTGTTCTGTATCGCCTGAATCATAAGCTGCTTACTGAGTGATTGTTCATACTGGCTCAGTACACTATGTTCAAAAATATTGTTTTTGCGCAACTCCGGAAGTAGACTTTCCAGATCTTTCCAGCTATTGAGCTGCTGATATACGCGAAAAAGCATCTTTAGAACCTGTTTATGTTTAGGCGCAACGCTGCGCAGGTGCATCAACGTCGCCAGCGCCTGCTCCGTCTGACCATCTTTAATCTGCAATTCCGCCTGAGTCAGACCAATGGCAATATCGGCCTGAGGATCACTTTTATGCGCCTGCAGTAAATAATTATCCCGGCGATGTTGAGAGCCATCTTCCTGTGCAGCACGTGCTGCCGCCAGATAATTCAACAGCGGCATACCACTGCTATTAGCGCTTTTACGCAAATGTTTTTCAGCTTCTCGCCAATTGCCTTCTGCCAGTTCAATATAACCCTTATTACAATTTTTAATTGCCTTGACGGTCTTCCGGCTCTGACTCCAGTTACCCAGTTTACCGGGAAATTTGATGGTTTTAACCAGTAAATACACCAGTAATAAAATACAGCCGATCAATATGCTTAATGCACCGAGCAAAAGAACCAGAGTACCTTCAATACTCCAGTTACCATGGCTGAGCAGGGCATAACCCGGATCGTCTTTGGCAATAAGAGCAATATAAACGGCTCCAATTAAAAAAATTAATGAATAAAAAAGCAGTCTGATCATCGTTTGACCTCTTGCTGCTTTTCAAGCTCGTTTTGATAGGCGCGTAACACTTTTATGGAGCCTGAGATGTCGGGCATATTGCTGCTGATAAGCATACTCTGCAAAACTTTTAATTCTTCAATTGTTTGTCTCACCTTGGGCACTTCCTGATCAAAAAATTCCTGCAGCCATTGTACCGATTCGTTCAGGCTTTCTGCAAACAGAGCCTGCTGCCCCATAAGCAGAGAACGACGCGCAGTTTCTAATTTTAATTGCAGATTCTGCTGCAAAAAGAATTGCTGCTGCGGCGTCATCAGTGCTTTAGGTGCTTCATCCAATTGTCGAAAGATCACCAAACCTCTCAGTTCATGTAAAAAATCCTTAGCCGCCTGCTCCATATCACCGGCTTCATGAGAGGCTTTTTTCTCAATCAGGGCATTAATTTTGTCTTTGGTATTAAGTTGAGTATATTTAACGGGTAGAGAAGAGACGGCTTTGATCACACTGCTCAGTCTGGCAGCCATACCTACGATATCAGGCTGCTGCAATGCCTTTAAGGTTTGTATTTCATCTCGAATTTTACTTCTTGATTCAATGGCACCCGGATCGCCGGTATCCAGCAAACGTGAATCTGCTGCCTCCAGAGCAGCAATTGCTGTGGGCACATCATTTTGTAACTGCAGGCTGTGATTGGCAATTAGCAACAGGTATTCAACCTCAGCCAGAACCCAGCCGATTCTCTCCCGCCCTTTCTGCTTAAACAGGACATCGATTGACTGCAGCATCTGCTGATTGCTGACTTTAAGTGTTTTTGACAGCTTGTCAGTGGCCTGCTGCTGGCTTGATACCTGACTCTGAAACTGTTGTTGATCGGTTGTGATCCGTCCCATTTTATCTGCCAGAGTTGTCAACTGACCTGTGACATCACCATTGAGCCTGATTGTTACATCAGAGAGATTAGCGCGCGTCGTTTCCAGCTGCTGTGTCAGTTCACCCCGGATCTTTTCCAGGCTCTGTGACAAAAGAAAAGTAGCGCCGCCTGCGGTCAGAGAAAAGACCACGGCAAGAAAAATAAAGGCAGCTGCCGTACCAGATTTTGCCTTCTCGGTCTTAACTTGCTGCGTATTGTCCTGCTCCACTGCTTTGTTCGGCTCTTTATTCACCTTGTCTTTTCCCATGTAAGTTTTCCGTTTAGCTTGCTGCTATGTCTGTATTTTAATTCTGTTGGTTTTTTCTTATTTTAGCCCATTCCAGAACAGTTTCCAGCAAAGCTTCATTACTGGCCTTTGCGGCAATCATAATGGCATTTTTAAAGCCTGATTTTTGAGCATTAAGGCGCATTTTTTCGGTCACAACAACCAGTGGTGTTTGCCGTAATTGCTGCAGATAGTGTTCCCGCTGTTCAGTGGCATAATGATCAAACATTGCCAGCAAATTAGTTAAACCTTCATTAGAGGTCAGCGTTATAATATCGGGACGCTTAGAGAGCAGAGTATCAGAATCCCAGAGAGACTCTAACATACTGTTTTTCGGCTCAGGTTTTTTACGCCGATAAACTTCAGCATAAGCAACACTGGCACCTCTTTCCTGCAGGCTTTCCGCCAGAAATTCACGGCCGCCCTGCCCTCTGAAAATAATAATTTTTTTATTCTTAATCTGGCTGCTCTGCAAACTGTCCAGCGCGAGCAGTGCTTCACTATTGTATTGTTCTGTCGGGTAAATATCCGGAGCTCGACCAAGTAATTGCTGCATTTTTTGTGCGCTGGCCTTACCAATAGTCACCAGCTTTAGTTTATCAGGTATTTTGCCATGAGCAAGGAGCACTGCAAGACCGTGTTCAACAGCATTGGGACTGATAAAAACAGCAAAGTCTATTTTATCCATGCTATTAATTACAGATGTCATCTCTGGCGACAACGCAATTGCTGCAATTTCAATCACAGGTAAGCGAATCACCCGACCACCCTGCTCAGCAAGCATATCACAAAAAGCCTGTGCCTGATGAACAGGGCGAGTAACCAGAATCCGGATATCTGCTAATGAATCAGTTTGCATTCTAGGACTGCCTATTACCCATAACTTTGAACTGGACTTTTAAGACCCTGTCGTGCATACTTAATGCATGAAAACTCAAAATCAAATTAAACGTACTTTGTCTGAAGAGACCGGTTTATTATACCTTAAAGATTTACTTGACAGTAAAACCTTTTCTAACAGAGCAGAAGTGAGCAAAGAAGTCTGCAAAGAATTTCATTTTTATGATCCCAAAGGTCAGGCACAACTCAGTGGCTGTGCAAAAGCATTACGTATTTTAGATGCTGCGGGTCATATTAAATTGCCAGCCTCTGCCCGTAAAGCCTCTGTTAAAAAATCGCCTCAACGTTTAAATACGCCGGTTCCCACACCCGTTGATGTGCCATCAACGGTGAATGAAGTTCAGGGGCTTGAACTGACCTTGGTTCAGACCACTGATGAAATACGGATCTGGAATGAACTCATGATTGAAGAGCATCCTTTGGGTTCAGGTTTTTTCGTTGGCCGTCAATTACGTTATCTCATCAACTCTTCTCATGGTTATTTAGGCGGTGTTGGATTTGCGGCAGCCGCCCTGCAATTATCGGATCGCGATAAATGGATTGGCTGGGATAAGGAACAACGCCAAAATCATTTGCACTCTGTGGTCGGTATGAGTCGTTTTCTGATCCGCAAAAGTGTCACCTGTCAAAATCTGGCCTCTAAATTATTGAGCATGAGCATAAAGACGTTAGTCAATGATTTTGAAGAACGCTATGGTTATAAACCATTGTTAATCGAAAGCTTTGTCGATGAAGCCTGGTCAGGTACCTGTTATCAGGCGGCCAACTGGATAAAAATCGGACAAACAAAAGGACGAGGCAGACAGGAC
>DAOVUK010000401.1 GCA_030632625.1 Gammaproteobacteria bacterium | reverse complement strand
GTCATTACCGGAAATGGTAAAGGTAAAACGACATCGGCACTGGGTACGCTGCTCAGAAGTCTGGGGCATGGACAGCAATGTGCTCTGGTGCAATTTATTAAAGGTCAGTGGGACTGTGGCGAGACTCACTTCTTTTCCCAGGATAAGTTTTCCCAAAAAGAACCTTCTGAGATCGGAAATCTGGTCACCTATACAATGAATACTGGATTTACCTGGAACACTCAGGATTTTGATAAAGATAAACAGGCCGCAGCAGACATCTGGCAGCAGGCACTGCCCTTATTTAGTGATCCAGACTGCAAACTGATCGTGTTAGATGAGATAACCTATATGTTTAAATATAAATATCTCGATATTGATGAGCTGATTTCGGTGTTAAAAAATCGTCCCGGACAGCAAAATGTCATTATTACCGGACGTGGGGCACCAAAAGAACTCATTGAACTGGCGGATACTGTGAGCGAGATCCATCCAGTCAAACATGCGTTTAATCAGGGAATTAAAGCTCAGGAAGGCATTGAGTGGTAGATAGGTTGCTATGTTGCTATGTTGCTATGTTGGTATGTTGATAAGTCTTTAACATACCAACATATAAACATACCAACTTACAACTTATCCCTTACTCATAGTATCCAGAACCATATGCAGATGTTCTGCCATTTCACGGCCGCTATCGGTTAAATAGCCGCCATCATCCTGGGAGATAATGCCTTTGTTAAAAAGTGATTTTGCCGACTTTATTAATACTGGATCAGCATCGCGATGGATTTTTAAACCTTCCATGTGTGACTCTTCAGGGAATTTGGCCAGTAGTTTGATTTCATCAAATAAATCTTCTGGATAAGCTTTAATCATAGTTCAATAACCATACCTTCTTTGGCAAAAAACGACTCCATATTACCACAATGATCTTTATTGCAGAATTTTTCTGTTAATTCATCCAGTTGATCATCTGTACGCAGCGGATCATGGTGAAATAAGGCGAGTTTTTTTACCTGTTTACGTTGAGCAGCCTGGCAGACATATTCGACATAACCATGTCCCCAGCCAATATATTTTTGTTCATATTCTTCCTGAGTGTACTGACTGTCATGCACCAGCAGATCAGCACCCTCATAGAACTGCTCAATCATAGCATTTTGTTCGGTTGCAACCAAGTCACCTTCCATTGCCATTTCTTCATCATAGTCCGGATCGTCTGGATCGGTGATAAAAACATTGCGAAAAATTTCGGTATCATACGCGCTACAGAACACCTTGCCCTGATATTCAATTCGATATCCCAGACAAAGTACCGGATGGTTAAGGTATTTAGTCTTAATAATAATACCATCGCCCAGATCAATAATTTCTTCTTTAAGACTGAAATACTGAATATTGGCGGCTAATTCAGCCTCCCGAATAGGGAAATAGCGATAGGTCATCTGACCACCGACTACTTTTTCAAGAGTGTCTTCTTCATAAGTCACCGGACCATAAACGCGGATATGTGTTCCGGGAACATAAGCGGGTACAAAAAAAGGAAAGCCCATAATATGATCCCAATGGGTATGGGTCAAAAACAAATGGGCTTCGACAGGCTGCTGACGGGTCATCAGCTCATTACCCAGCTCTCGAAGACCTGAACCGGCATCCAGAATAATCAGCCGATTAATCTCAGGAAAGTAGATTTCAATACAGGGGGTATTGCCCCCATATTTTACTGTATTGGTTCCCGGGCAGGGAATTGAGCCTCTAACACCCCAGAACTTGATTAACATCTTCACATTGTGGACCTGACAGCCTTGAGCGGCTTTTATATAATAGCTTAACTAAGCTTAAGAAAAATAGAGGCTTTTTCTATTGATTCCTGAATACTGTCATGCAATTGAGTCAAGACCTTCCAGGATACTTTACTTTGCAGCAAAAGTGCCTCAATGTGTTCTTCAGCAACAAAGTGGTTGCCGGCAGAACCCATTTCGAAAATATTAGCATAAAGATCAGCAATTGCCACACTGGAAATTAAAAGTCTGTGATCTTCATCTGATTTTTCCGGCTCATGATGATATTTCATTGCCTCAATGATATTGTCGTTCAATTTCCACTTACTGGCAATAATATCTCCACAATCCTGATGATTAAAACCAAATGCGGCCATTTCTGCCTCATGAAGCGATATTTTTTGTCTGCCGGCAGCAGCCAGACAGGCCGAATATTCTTCAGGAAAACAATGAGCCATTGGAATTTTACCCAGATCATGCAATAAGCCTGCAAGAAAAAATTCTTCTCTCTGATTGACTGCAACTTTAGTCTCAGCAGCAATTGCTTTAGCAGTTGCACCCACACAAATTGAATGCATCCAGAAGTCATCCATAGATAAACTAGGTTGTGTGCTTTGCTTCATATAGCCCAAAACTGCCGTACTCAGTGCAAGATTCTTCACCGTATTAATACCTAAAATAATAATCGCACGGGTCAGCGACGAAATATGATTGGGTAAAGAATAATAGGCTGAATTGATTAGTTTAAGAACATTACCCGCAAGCACAGGATCCAGTGAAATAATTTTATTTAAATCATTCGCAGAGACATCAGATCGATTACAAACCTCAAGTACTTTAGTGACCGTTGTTGACAAACTGGGCATTTTGTCAACATAGCCTTGAATGGTTTGCAACTGTTGTTGTGACACAGAAATCCTCAATATCTCATTTTGTAATAATTGATATGTTTAACCTGAATAATTACATTAACTATAGCTATTTATTAGCCGTTTACCATGCTTAGACACTATTTTTGAAAAATTATAAGCCTGTAATGTGCTATGATTATTGTAGATAAAACTTAAAAAAAGTAATGACTATGACACCAATAAAACAAGAAGATCTGATCCAGAGTATTGCAGATGCATTACAATTTATTTCTTATTATCATCCTAAAGACTATATTCAAGCGCTTGGCACAGCCTATGAAATGGAGCAGTCGGACGCTGCCAAAGATGCCATTGCTCAGATTCTGTTCAATTCACGTCTTTGTGCAGAAGGACATCGTCCCATTTGCCAGGACACGGGTATTGCAGTGGTCTTTCTGGACATAGGTATGCAAGTCCAGTGGGATTGTCAAATGAGTCTGGAAGAAATGGTGAATGAGGGTGTACGCCGTGCTTATACTCATCCTGATAATGTTTTGCGAGCTTCTGTACTCGCCGATCCGGCGGGTGCACGGCGCAATACCAAAGATAATACACCTGCTGTTATTCATACCCGGCTGGTTCCCGGCAATACCATTAAAGTAAAGCTGGCAGCTAAAGGCGGTGGTTCTGAAAATAAAGCAAAATTTGCGGCCTTAAATCCCAGCGCTGATCTGGTGGACTGGATCATCAAATCTGTGGCCAGCATGGGAGCAGGCTGGTGTCCTCCGGGCATTATGGGTATCGGCATCGGCGGCACACCAGAAAAAGCCATGTTGCTGGCAAAAGAATCACTACTTGAGCCGGTGAATATTCAAGCACTAATGAAAAAATCCCATCAGGGTCAGAAGTTAAGCAGACCTGAAGAGCTGCGCCTTGAACTCTATGAAAAAATCAATGCCCTTGGGATTGGTGCACAGGGCCTGGGCGGCCTCACCACGGTGGTCGATGTCAAAGTTCTGGATTATCCAACCCATGCCGCCTCACTGCCCGTT
>DAOVUK010000311.1 GCA_030632625.1 Gammaproteobacteria bacterium | reverse complement strand
GATTTCCATCGCCATTAATTCGGTGTTATTTGAACGGGAAAAGTAAACAATTAATACCTTGCTATCCAGTGTTGTTGCAGGCGCGTAATTTACCATTTCGATATTGCGTTTAAACTGAGCCTTTTCCGTCTCGATAACATAAATGGCAAATGCCGCGATGGCCAGAACGGCTAAGCCAAAGAGGGTAGCAATTATTTTCATATGTTTTCTAAAATAGTTTATCCAGGTGTTTTTCGTAACGTTTAAAGTCAGACTCTATAACAGGGTTTTTTAAAACATCATGACATGAGAAGGTTGGCAATTGTTCCAGTCCAACAAACTGTTGCGCTTTATGAAAGTAAAAAAATACCTCATCCTCGTCTTTGCCTTCAAATATTTCGGCTTTATCGTTAAATGCACCACGTGGTGCATTCCAGGTAGTAGAAAGCATGTACTTTTTACCCTTCATTAAGCCACCTGTTCCATAATTCTTTTCAGGTTCTGTTCCTGTTCTTCCATCATCATCAAACAGGATGCCATACCCTGCCATATAAACTTCATCAATGTATTTTTTGAATCCCCACGGAAGAGAGAACCAATACACCGGGGTCTGGAAGATAATAAAATCTGCCCACATCATTTTTTTAACTTCTTCTTCCGGGTCAAAGGCCTCATCTGTATGTACCGTTTTTATCGAATAGTCTTTTGCAATCAGATGATTTTCTGCCAGTTTGATAAGGCTCTTGTTTAATTCACCTGGTGATATTTCCCAGTACTGGTGTCCATTAATTAGCAATACATTTTTATTCATGATACCTCCTTCAATTTCTTTTTAAATTATCGATTAATTTTACTGTGTAGTTATAGTGGTCCCCTTTAATATCATTAGGTCAAATTTCTTCTTCCCACATCTGTGCGCTTATCCTCTCGGGCTCTGAAACGTGCTGTCACATAAATTTTTTGGTTCATTTCCTCTCTCCTTTCTATCAATGTGCCAGATGTAATAAAGATAACAATATTTCTACGTGGTCCGTTAGCCTAAAACTATGGATTTATTGCTCAAAACTATATTTGTTGGTCTTATTGCGTATTAAATAAGTAATTATCTTATACGATACTATTAATAGATGGATTTTTTAACTCTAAAAGCAATGAGAAAAGTGATGCCGCAGACAAGTGATAAAGCTGAAGAATTAATAACTTTAATGAATTCTCTTGTTATTCAAGATGGCGTGTTTGATACCAGCTGGCCCGGGTTGCAGGTCGCCAGATTCTCAGCACCGCAGGCCAGGTTTCCTATGCCTTATAAAGCAAGTATTTGTTTCGCGATTCAGGGGCAAAAACGCGTCTTCCTGGGTGATGAAGTCTATACATACGATTCATTTAATTATCTGGTTGTACCGATGGCTATGCCGTTGGATCTGGAGATTACCCAGGCGTCTGTTCAGAAGCCTTTATTAGGGCTTGCGCTGGAGCTTGATTTAACAATGCTTAGTGAGCTGTTACTTAATATCAATAGACCAACAAAAGTGGTGAGTCAAAATCAGCCCGCACTCTTTGTTTCGCAAGTTAGTTCCAATCTGCAAGATGCGCTGATTCGTCTATTACGGATGCTGGACAAGCCGACGGATTTGCAGGTTTTAGGCGGAGCGATTGTACGAGAAATTTTATACTGGGTATTACAGGGAGAGCAGGGTGGCCAGCTGCGGCATCTGCTGCTTAGAGATAGCGGTAGTTACCGAATTATTAATCTTATTAGCTATCTGAATGAACACTACAGTGAACAGATAAGCATTGATGAAATTGCGCAAATTGCAAACATGAGCACGTCCGCACTTCATCAAAAGTTTAGAGATGTTACCTGTATGTCACCCATTCAATATCTAAAAAAAATACGTCTGCATAATGCGCGTAAGCTGATGGTTGAACGTGGAATAACAGCGAGCGACGCAGGTTTTAAGGTTGGTTACACCAACCCGTCTCAGTTTAGTCGTGAGTTTAAAAGATTGTTTGGTCTGCCACCGGTGCAGCTGGCAAACAATACATAACCAAAAACTGGACTTTCAATAATTCCGCATGTCGACCATGCTCTTTGGTGGGGTTGCTTCTAAGTGTCTGCTTGCACGACATAAGCGATCTTGAATGATTTCACTAAATCTAGCAAAATTCCGCAAAGCGGACTTTCGCAATGCCCACATAAGTAGGCTAGTTGAGGTGAAATAGTTGGATATTTATTACGATTTTATTTCATAAATATATTCACAGGTACTTGTTCGTTTTTTATCTGGGGGCTGTAAATACATTTGTTTAACGGAATTTGATTCTACTTTTTTGTTACAACAGTTTTTTATACAACAACTCTGCTTCTTGCTGCAAACTAGGTTCAAGCTCATTAAGCCGTTCTGGTAGATCCATCTGGTAGTGTTTTATTGTTAGCACAATCACAATATTTTTTACACGAGTACAAATGAGGTAATGATTGCGAACAGGGTAAAACTGAAAAAACTTAGAAGTATCATTTTTTGATACGAGCAATTTAGGCTGCTCCTTTATCAGAAGTAATGCAGCCTCGATATCGTCTAGATATTTTTCTGCTGTTTTTTGTCCAAATTTCTGAATAGAGTATTCATTGATCTCATTAAGATCAAGCATCGCTTGATGAGTAAGCTCAATCTTAATCATTATTTATAGCGGATTTTTCTGGAACGCTTTCATGTCTTTTCTTAAGTCGCCAGAAAATTCATAGACATTACCTGAGATTGCATCGCGATAACCACTAATAATCGCTTGTCGTAATTCAGCTGCTTCGAGTTTCTCTTTTTTCTGCCGAATTAAACTTCTTAAGAACTCACTTGGTGTCGCATATAGAGAGCCATCCCCAGTATTGCGATCAATAAACTCCCTGAGTTCATCTGTCAAAGATAGGTTAATACTGCTGGGCATATAATTCTCCTCGTTAATATTCAATATATTAAGTGTAGGAGTTATGGCGTTATTTGTCAATATTCGCCATTCATATTTGCGGGGAATTTGATGATTCCACATCAATTCACCAGGTCACCACTAAGCCGAGCTTGGCGGGATATCACTAAAGGCAAGCTAAATCATACAAAGGGGGCATTCAGAGTTTCCACTCTGACCTCAAATATCTTGAAAGAATAATCCCCTATATTTCCAGGTGGTATAAAGAATTTATACTGTCTTGAGTTTCTGTTAAATTACATCAAAGATAACAGCACATCACCATAGCCATGGAAGAAGACAAAAACACCAGTCACCGTCAAACTCAGAATCAGTTATTTTCAAGTTTCGATGAGCTCAGGCAAACAGTGCTTGGTTTTGATTTAGACTTCCGTCCCCTGAGCCATAACAAGAGTCAAAACAGTCCACCTGAAACATTTTTTCAGTGTAGTGAAGGTTCTCGCCTGTTATCACACACACATTTGCATTGTCAGGTTGAACAGCGCGGCAACGTGCAAACCGGCGCTCGCGCACTGGCACTACCTGTTAACCAAAATACAGGCATACAATCCTGGTTTGGTCAGGAAGTGGCAGCGGACAGTCTTCTACTTTTCCCTGATCACGGTGAAATAGATTGCGTATCTCAACCCGGTTTTGAAGTATTCGTGCTTACTCTTCCTGAGAATGAACTATTGGCATACGCTGAGTATATGGGTATTCCAGAGCCAGATAAATGGATTGATGGCGCAGAACGTATTATCCGTTGCGATCCAAAAGCGAGAGAAAATTTATTGAGTACCCTGAAAACTTTTCAGCGCCGCAGCATTGATCAACAGGCGAGCCATGATAAAGCAGGCCAGCTACTATTGTTAAAAGACATGGTGCTGGAAAAAATACTCGATATGATGGTTACGCCAGCACCTGACTTGATGAAAATCCCACCCAAAAAAATGCAGCGCTGCATTAAACGACTACGGGAATTTATCGAGGCACATCAACGTGAGCCGCTTCAAGTTAAAGACCTCTGCAAAGTAGCCAATGTGAGTGAGCGAACGCTGCAGAGAGTTTTTAAACATTATTATGGCGTTGGCCCAAAGCAGTTTATTAAATCTCAAAGACTATATGGATTACACCGAGAGCTACGTGCTGCTGCCCCGGCTGTTTCCGGGGTTGAGACGCTGGCACGCTATTGGGGGTATTGGCACATCGGGCAACTGGCCAGAGATTACCGATATCTTTTCGGTGAATTGCCATCTGAAACATTGAGCAGGCCCTGATCTTCCAGAGCGGTTAATTCTAAGTCAGACTTTTAGTAAATAATAAATTGACTAGTGCCTGTTAGCGCATAGCAAAACTGACAATATATCTGCAATAAATGTGTATTTTGTCGGTTTTTTGATATTAAGACTGCGTCTTATTGGTGTAGTATCAATCGTTTGCTGTCTAATTCAAGGCAACTAATATAAAAACCATAATACTAATGAAGGGAAAGTCTATATGAATAAAATTACGATATTTAGCTCATCATTACTGGCAAGCTTGCTTGTGATTGGTGCTGCTACGGCAGAACCGCCACCTGTTCAAGATGTCTCCAGTGAGCAAGATATTAAAGCCGCGCTCACCGGCGGTGTTCCTATGAATCGTTGGAAAGAAGGTTTGCTGTTTGAAGGTGTAAGCCCTATGCCGTGGCTGAAGAGTGCGGCAAACTGGTTTCCGGGGACTGAAGAAGTTCAGCCGCAG